>JAIQGB010000130.1 GCA_020072905.1 Terriglobia bacterium
TCCAACTCCGCCGGGCAGTTGGGATTCAGCCGCAGCGGTGGGGTGGGCGCACGATTGAGAATTGCGTCGAAGAGCGTGCCGGGTGAGTGACCCGCAAAGGCGCGCTGCCCGGTCGCCATCTCGTAGAGCACCAGCCCGAAACTGAATAGGTCCGAGCGAGCGTCCAGTTCCTCCGCGCGCACTTGCTCTGGCGACATGTACTCGAACGTCCCGATCGCCATCCCCGCGCTGGTCAGCGACTCGGCGGCGGCGGTGACCCCCTCACCCGTCCCGCCTTCCGCGGTCCACCCTCTCCCCGAGGGAGAGGGGCCCGGGGTGAGGAGTGGCGCCAGCTTCGCCAGCCCAAAGTCGAGAATCTTGGCTTGGCCGCGCGTGGTCACGAAGATGTTCGCCGGCTTGATGTCGCGATGGATGATGCCCTTCGCGTGCGCCGCCTCCAGCGCGTCGGCGATTTGAATCGCGAGGGCGAGAACTTCCTCCGTCCGTAGGGGCGCTGCTTGTTGCACCCCCGAGGGCGGGGCAAGCCCCGCCCCTACACCAATCCGCTGCTTGAGCGTCTCGCCTTCGAGGCACTCCATGGCGATGAAGGGCCGACCTTCCTGCTCGCCGATTTCGTAGATCGTGCACACGCCGGGATGATTCAGCGCCGAGGCAGCGCGGGCCTCGCGCCGGAAACGTTCCAGAAACTTGTGATCCTGGGCAAGCTCATGAGGCAGGAACTTGAGCGCCACACTTCGGCCGAGCTGCGTATCCTCGGCCTTGTAGACCACCCCCATCCCGCCCGCACCGAGCTTTTCCAGGATGCGATAGTGAGAAATGGCCTTGCCAACCATGGCGAGGGTCCCGCCTTTGGCGCCATCTTAGGGCGTGTTTAGAGCCAAGTCAACGCGTCAGGTCTATCGGGAGGAGTTCAAGGAACGGGGAGGGTTCGCAGAAGCGCCGTCTGCAGCAAGAGCTCCCCGTGCTGGATTGACAGCGAACTGGTTCCGCAGCAGACCAGAACTTCTCCAAAGGTCGCAGTGAAACTTATGGGTGCTGGGCACACAGAATGGATTGGTGATGAAGAGTCGCCTTCACGGAGAATGGCCGCCGACCAATATAGACCCTGTGTAACGCCGCAGGGTTCACAATTGCCGGAGTTCGTCGTCTGCAGGTCGCCCGGCGGATCCTTGGCCCGGAGTCCGCATCTGGGAAATTGCAGGCGATCTTCAAATTGACCCATTACCCGGAACCGTGGCGCCCGCCCGGACTGGTGAGGTTGCTGCGTCCCGCAGCGCACCGCACGCTCGGCGCGGGGAGGAGCTTCGGAACGGGGAGGGGATGGGACTTGCAGGAATGCGTTCCTCCACCTATACTGGTCGCTCGCGGTCGGGCCGAATTTGCGGACCGGGCTTGGCCGTTCCCGCACTATCGGCGGGCCTGTAGCTCAGGTGGCTAGAGCGCACCCCTGATAAGGGTGAGGTCGGTAGTTCAACTCTACCCAGGCCCACCACACTTTTGGACGCGGGACAGCAGAACCTTTTCCCCTCAGCGAGTTCCCCTCTTGAAAACGCCCGGAAATCTACCCGCCCCGCGTCCATGCGTGGACGCGACCGCATCCCCGCCGAGCAAGACCGCTGCCAGCGCTGCGGGCGCGAGCATTTCCTCTGCCAGTGCCCCAACCCGCGCTTCTGCCCGCGCTGTCACGTCCACGTGAACGACTGCACGTGCCCGCCGCCGCGAGGGCTTTACAATTTTTTTGACAGCACGTCCTGCAGCATGACCTTGTCCAGTGTCAGGTCGGCCACCACCCGCTTCAGCCGAACGTTCTCCTCCTGGGGCTGCTTCAACTGGCGAACCTGGTCAACCTCCAACCCCACGTATTGCTTCTTCCAGCGATAGAACGTCTGCTCGGCAATCCCCACCTGGCGGATTAGTTCCGCCACCGGGATGCCCATCTCGGCTTGCTTCACCACCGCCACAATCTGCTCCACAGAAAAGCGCTTCCGCTTCACGGCAAAACCTCCTCTTCGACTCCTAGATTCTGCCGGAAACTAACCCTCAATGTGGATCAGCCTGTGGGGGGCCGCTCACCGAGCTGATGACAAAGGATCACGTTTCATTGACTCGCTGGGTCAATCAGTGTGGGGTCGCGAGAAGATGCGAGCCAGGAGGCGGGCACGTGGTTTTGTGCAAAGACAAAGTTGAAATCGGGAATTCGGATTTAGGACAGATCTGTACCATTCTCGACCTTGGCTGAAATCGGGCACTTCATTGGCTGAAATCGGCCAGGACAACCAGCTCGGCCTTCCTGCACCCAGACGAATGCCCTGCCTGACCCTCCTTTTATCAAGCAGATAGAAAGATTCAAAAGTTTCCAGGTTTGGCAGGCGTCTTGCCTCCTCAGGTGTGGACGAAAGTCCGGAGCTCGAATCTGCAAGATCGAGGGATGTGCGTTTTGAAAAACCGAATTCTTTTGATCACGCTAGGAATTCTCACACTGGTGCTGCTTGGGCCGCAGAGGATGAAGGCTCAAGATGAGCCCGCGCCCGGTGAGGCGAGCATCGCTGAAGAAGCGCCCACGCCCGGTGAGGCAAGCATCGCTGAAGATGAGTCCGCGCCCGGAGTGGCGCGCATCAGTGTGATCCAGGGTGATGTTTCCACCATACGCGGCGATTCCCAGGACTGGGTGGCGACCACGGTGAACGCTCCCGTGGCGCACGGCGACAGCATTGCCACCGGCCCAGGCTCCCGTACGGAACTTCAACTCGACTACGCCAACGTCCTGCGTCTGGACCAGGGCACCCAAGTCAAGGTGGCGGACCTGACCCGCACGCGCATCCAGATCCAGGTGGCTTCAGGGCTGGTGGACTTCGCGGTTTTCAAAGGCACCGAGGCGGACGTCGAAATCGACACGCCCAACATGGCCATTCACCCCCTGGGCGAGGGTGTTTATCGCATCCAGGTGAATTCGGCGGAGGATACTCAGCTGACGGTCCGCAGGGGCCAGGCGGAAGTTACCACTCCGCAGGGCAGCACGAACGTCGACAAGGGTCGGGTCATTTTTGTGCAGGGTACGGACAATCCTGAGTATCGGCTGGCGCAAGCCGAGGGCAAAGACGACTGGGATCGCTGGAATGACGATCGCGACCACACCATCGCCGACGCACAAGCCTGGCAACACACCAATCACTATTACACGGGATCGGAAGATCTCGATCGCTATGGCCACTGGGTTCAGGTGCCGGGCTACGACTGGTGCTGGACGCCTTACGTTGACGCCGGCTGGGTGCCTTACCGTGACGGCCGCTGGCTGTCGGATCCCTACTACGGATGGACGTGGGTGGGTTACGAGCCCTGGGGCTGGGCGCCGTACCACTACGGCCGCTGGTTCTCTTATGGCAGCAACTGGTGCTGGTGGCCAGGGGTGGGGCTCTATGGCCCGCGCCCGATCTGGGGGCCGGGCTTTGTCTCCTTCTTCGGCTTTGGCGGCCGCCATGGAGGCTTCGGATTGGGCTTTGGATTCGACTCGATCGGCTGGTGCCCGTTGGGCCCGCGTGACCGCTTTAGCCCCTGGTGGGGACGCGGCCGAGGCTTCAACAGTATGAACGTCACGAACTTTAACAATTTGCGGTCGACAAGGTTCAACGGCCCTGCCGGACGATCCTACGGGTCGAACCTCCAGGGGATCATGACGAATGGGCGCTTGCGGGGCGCAATCACGACCGTTTCCTCGCAGAACTTTGCGAACGGACGCATTGCGCACAACCTCCAGCCCGTGAACGAAACCATGCTGCGGCAGGGGAGCCTGATGCAGGGTAGGCTGCCCGTCACTCCCACCAGGGCCAGCCTGCAGCCGGTGAACCGGCCCGTGAACCGCGCGGCCTTGCCGACCGCAGCGGCGAATAACCAGCGTTTCTTTACCAGGAGCGCGGGGCCTGCTTCACGCGCTTCCTTACCTTCGGGGCAGATGAATCCCATGGCAAATGGGCAGCGAGCAGGTGCTAACGTGCCGGCGCGTGCCGGTTCGATGGCGCCTGCGGCGCGCCCGGGCATGTTCGGAACAAGACAGAACGCGGCAATCGGTGCCCAGGCCGCGAGGCCCGTGGCAGGACAGCCTGGAACGCAGGCCGGCTGGCAGCGGTTTGGTGGCGGCAACCAGGTCACCCACTCACCGGCGGCTATGAATAGGCCAGGTGCTGGCGGGCAACAAAATGCTGCACCCGCTCGGCAGAACGCGCAACCACGCCAATTGACTCGGGCGCCGCAAAGCAACCAGGGCGGCTGGCAGCGCTTCGGCTCACGAGCCGCTCCGGGCGCGGGACGGAATGCTCCAAGGGGAACGGCGTCGCCCAGAACAGTTGCTCCGCAGAGCGTGCAACCGCGCCAGGCGACGCCGCAGGGTAATGAAGGCGGCGGGCAGCGGTTCAGCTCGCAGCCTGCCCGCGCCAACCGTGGTGCAGGGGTCGCCGCCCCCCAAGGCCAAGGTGGATGGAACCGCTTTGAGTCTCGGCCAAGTGGTGGTGGGAGTTCTCCCGCGCCGCGTGGGGGAGGATCAGCTTACGGCGGATCGCGGCCTCCGCTGCAACTGAACCACCCCATCGTTCGTGAGCGCGCTGGATCGGGCGGCGGATACGGTGGTGGCCGTGTTTACTCCGCACCCTCAGGCGGTGGCCGTAGCTACTCAGCCCCCTCCGGTGGCGGTCGTGGCTACTCGGCGCCGTCGGGCGGAGGGGGACGCGGGTACTCCGCACC
Organism: Terriglobia bacterium; assembly: GCA_020072905.1. Lineage (GTDB taxonomy): Bacteria > Acidobacteriota > Terriglobia > UBA7540 > UBA7540 > JAIQGB01. The sequence continues at coordinate 4,735 of JAIQGB010000130.1, forward strand.
TTCAGGCGGAAGCCACGGGGGAGGCGGTGGTGGCGGTCGCAGCGGATCTTCCGGCGGATCTCGCGGCGGAGGCGGTGGTGGCAGTCACAGCGGATCCTCCGGCGGGTCTCACGGCAGCAGGCACTAGAGCGGGAAAATGACTCCTGACTATGACTTGTCGAACCTGCCGACCTCTCAGGCCGACATGTGGATTTACCTCCAGGTCGATGCCATCCTCGGCCAGATCCTGGCTGATCAGGCCGAGCGCCTGGGATTCCCACTCGCTCTAGGGGCTGGATGTGCTGCAAACCCTTGGAACCGCCGGATCGAAGCGCTTTGTCTTGGGGTCAATAGTTCTTTCAACTATTAGTGATCGTAAATATAGAGGCGAGACTTCGAAGTTTGCGACACATCCCTTTCAACTTCCAGGGGGTGGACACAACCATGCGAAAGAATCTAACCGAGCTCACGCTTATCATTCTCGCTTTAACTTGTCTTGCTTATCCCATCCAAGCCGCTACGCGACTTCGAGTTGCGGCGGGCACTAAGCTACCCGTGCGCCTTGAACGCAGCGTCGGCACCAAAGATTTTTACAAGTGGCGCTCGTTCGGTCCCGTGCGAACCGTTTCCGGCACGCTGGTGCAGGACATCGTTGCGCCGGACGGGCAAGTGGCGCTACCGGCAGGCACAAAGATCAGCGTTGCGGTGCTCGAGAGCAAACGCGCCGGGCACCTGATAGGTCGATCGAAGCTGCGGCTGGGTCTTTACTCGGTAGCGACGCCGAACGGTGAAGTGATTCCGCTGGACGGGTATCCCACGACTTTGAATCACCGCAAGGTTGACCGCGAGGGCACCGCGCGCGGACATCGGGGGCTGGTGAAGGATGCTGCCGTGGACATGGCGTCAGTGACGACGGGCGCCGGGGTTGGCGCCCTGGTGGCCGGGCCGATTGGCGCCGCGGTGGGCGTTGGCGCCGCGGTGGGCGGCGGAGGTGGTCTATTGATTGCCGCTATATGGACAGTGGTGCGGCGCGGCCCGGACATTACGGTCCCCGCGGGCACCGTTGTGGAATTTGTGGTCGGCCGGCCGGTGTCCTTCGTCCCCACCGGTGAGGTGGTTGATGACGGCGCCAAGCTGCAAGCGTCCCGATGGGGCCGCGGCGAAGTGATCCCGCCTGCGGACGACTTGCTGGCGATGGCGGACCAGCTCAACACCGATCCCGAGGGAGTGCTCGAACAATTGAAGGAAATCAGATTCAAAGAGCGTCCCGCCGTGGATCGGACGTTCGCGAAATATCTGGAAGCGATGGCGCGGTACCAGCAAGGCGACCACGGCAAGGACACGCTCAAGCTCATGCGTGAGGCTTATCGCGAGAGCAAAACCTCGCCGCTCACAGCGCCGGCGCGCGCCGAAATGGCTCGCAACCTGGTGGTAATGATTCGCGGTATAGAGCCGGATTGGGAGCGCGACCCGCTCCTGAACGATCCGCAAGTGCAGGCGGCGCTGGTGGAGGAACTGCAATGAAGCGCGCGTTAATCCTTGTCCTGTTTTGCATCGCGATGGTGAGTCTGGCGCTCGCGCAGCAGCCCGCGTCCACCGGGGTGCCGGCCGCACCTCCCCCTCCGGAGACGGCAGCGTCCGGCCCGGTGGACGCAACGCCGACCGAGAGCGCGGATACAACCACGCCAGCCACGGTGGACACAGCGCCCACCGAGAGCGCGGACACAACCACGCCAGGCACGTTAGGCAAGACGCCCTCCGCTGTCGCGAACAACCAGGAGGCGCGCGAACTGCCGTTGGATTCAGAAACATTCGACGTGCGCGTGCATCGCCGCGTCACGGAGTACAGCCAACGTCACCAACGGCGCGAGAGTCTCATGTCCTCGTACGACAAGGTCAGTGGGGGGGACCCGGGGCTCGAGCGCTTCGCCGACCCACGCAAGGTGCAAGTGGAGCTGAGCGACGAACTCGATCGCGAGCGAACCAGCGAAGAGCTTGGCGCTGACTACGCGGAACAGGCGCACGACGTTCAGAGCAAGGCGCAGGCGCTGCAGGAGTTCATTGCCAAGCGGCAGCAGACGCTCGACGAGTTGAACAAACACAACGGCGCCTCTCGCCGCCAGGACCTCGAAGTGGCGCTGGCCAACCTCGCCCGCCAGCCCTCGTCGCCGGAGACGCTGGCGGCAATGCGCGAACTCGATCGGCGGCTGTCGGAGACCGATCGCAACGAGAAAGACCTGCCGGCACAATTGTCACAGAACCACCAGGAAACTGCGGACGCGGCGGAAGAGGTCGCCAAGCTCCAGGCGCTGCAGCGAGCTTACGAGAAAGAGGCGAAGGCCTTCACGGCGGACGCGCTCTCCGCGCGCCAGAACCGCCTGCGCCTCGCGAGCAAGCTGGAATACTTCATCGTCCGCGCCCAGGCAGAAGATACGCTGGAGCAAGGCCGGAAAGCGCTGGAGACTGTGGAGCACCTATCGCCCAGCCCCGAGGTTGAAAGCCTGCTCCGGGGTCCGGGGTCGACCACCAAGTCGGACGCTGACCTAGAACAGATGCGAGACTGCATTCAAAAGTCAGGCGATGTGAAAGCTTGTCGCCAAGCACCGCACCAGGAGTAGCTTATGCGCACCAGACAGTTAAAACGAAATATCTTTTCTGCAACTTCGCGAAAGCTTCTTCCCCTGGCCGCTGCCACCGGGCTGCTGCTCACGCTTGCGCCGAGCGCGCGCGCGCAGAGCGTCGATTTCGATCCGCCGGCACTAAGCAAACAGCGCACGGCGATCTGCCTGAAGGCTACCCAGGCGCCGATCACAGACCTGGAAAACGATGTGAATCATCTTGCCGTGCTGTCAGAGACGTGCCGTGCCGAATATGGCGCCAAAGCTTGCGGGTTGTCCGACAAAGCACTCGAGTCAAACACCCTGGAAGATCGCTATGCCTACTACGTCAGGAGGCCGGTGGAAGCACGTTCCAGCGGGCGGCAAGCCAAAATCGACAGACACAATTGGGAAGCGCCAACCGCGACTCCTTCTCGATGAGATGGTGCAGGCAACATCCTGCCCAGTGGAAAGAAGGGGATGACACTCGCGTGAAGACCATCACTTCGTCCATCTGTCTGGTCACTTCGTGCGCAGGATTGGTTTTCCTGGGATCCGCCACACTGCGAGGCGCGGCTCAGCAAAGACCGAGAGCGCGGCCCCCCGCGCATTCCAGGCGGCCCAAGGCAACGAGGCCCACCTGGCATTCCGGGCCCGCTTCGTCGCCGCTCGAGACGGTGTTCGTGCCACCGGCTCCTCCACCCGCACCGCCCGTAACGTCACCCCTTCTCGACTCTTATGCAGAACGGAAAAAGTCGGCGGGTGCGAACTCGCAGGCCGCACTTCCTGCGCGTTCGGTTCGCGCCACGAAAGGCACTCCTGCGGCTGCCGTTGCGCAAGCGTCCACGGCAAACGCTAATCAGCCCGACCACTCAAACTCTCCTGATCCTGAGGCCCAGCCCATCCAGGATGAGCTCCAGCGCCTGCACGACGACAGCGAGGCGCGTCAGGCCTTTTACGATGACCTTCGCCGCACCGTGCAACAGGTCCGCGCCGCCATCAGGAGTTCTGACTCATCGGAAGAGAACACAGTCTCGCCGGAGCAGAACGTGCGGCCGCCACGGGCGGCGGAAACTCCGCTCCATCAAACTCGCAGCCGTGATTCTTACTCGCGTCCATCCAGGGAGGATCGCGAACCGCGCAAGTCCGAATCCGCAGACCCTGACAAACCGCAAGCATCGCTGGACCCAGGGGGTGGCGGCATCGACCGGGCAGCATACCTGATGGTTGTGCGCTGGGCGAAAGCGAATGGAACGCCCGTGCATTTGGCCCTCGGTGTGGCGTGGATGGAGTCGCACCTGAACACCAAACCGGCGCGCGGGGCCGCGGGCGAAGCGGGGATGTTTCAGATTATGCCGACGCGGTGCACGCTGGAAGGGTGGCCCGCCAGGCGCCTGAGCGAGCCGGAATTCAACGCCTGGATGGGAACGATGCTGCTGGCGCGCTATTACCTGGAAGAGGGCAGCGTGGCGCGCGCTGCCGCGAAGTACGTCGCGGGCCCCGGGGTCTTCAACAAGAAATACCCCAAGGACGTGTGGGCCTACATTACTTGGTATGCGACTACGGTGGACAGCTATGCCAGCTACTTTTCCCGCTACCAAAGCTGAGAGCTGGGCGGACGCCATTACGCTTCGACCCACCGGCGAACCGGATCCCGATTGCAGTGGCGTGCCCCGCTTTGCGCTGCTCGAGACGCGGGGACCTGATCCCCGTGCGCTCGCGCTCTCTGCCGTTGTTTTGAGCGCTCTGCTTTCTCTGTTAATTTTGTTGCCGCGTTTTCAGAGCGTTACTCGCGCGCCGAGCGCGGAGACCGTCACCCTGCTTGTGGCGTCGCCCGAGCCGCGGACGCTGCCAGAGATTTCTACGACGAAGAATTCCAGCGAGAGTTCAACGCTTCTTCCCCAGTCGGCCGAACCGGCCACGGCCAAGCCTCCCTCGCCGGAGCTGGCGGAGTCTCGGTCCGCGCCACTCGAGGCCGAACCACTCATTCCTGACTTAGTTGCCGCAGAGCCAATCCCGCTTGAGCTTATGGAGATGCCACCGCCAATTTCCATTCAGGCGGAACGCGCCGTGGCTGAGACCGCTCCGACTGCGACGCCTGCTGCCATGGAAGCGCCTAAGCTAAATCCGACGGCTGTCCCGCTGGGCTCAATTAGTAATGTTGTCACGCACAATCTTAAGCTGGTGCCGGACGCTGCAGGTCCAACCCGCGTTACCGCTAGGGATGTCCCCAAGATCGGTCCGGATTCGCTCGGAGGGTTGCCGCTTTCACAACTGATTGAGGACCAAGCCGGTCTCGCGGCCGGCTTGGCAGCACTGCCATCGGCGCAACGACTCAGCTTGCCGCGCGTCTCGATCCGCGTCAACGCGGAATGGCTCGAAGCACTGCCGAGGACGCAGGAGCGCCTCTACTTTTCCATCACCGCCTGGCTCGGTGTTTCCCCCACACTTGTGGGCCTCTATACGTGGCACCCTCCGGTGTTCGAAAACGCGCTACGAATGTTTGTGCTGGAACGAATGCAGGAATTGCACGTGCAATTGGGCCCGCACGATGTGGTTACCGTGCGGCTCGCCGCAGGCTCCGAGGGCGCGGTAATGAACCTGGAGCCGATTCGCGGGGATGGGTCCCGGTGAATAGTCCGCGCGGCCGCTCGACAGCGCGCTGGCGAAGTACCCGTCGCACGGCGGAGCGCCGTTCGGCCAAGCCTGAGCTGCATCGCCGGGCACGCAACGCCGGCGCATTTGAGATCATCTGAATCATCCGATCTGCGAGTGGCAGATCTGGAAAGGAACAAGTATGCGAAAGCTGATGAGCATTGTTCTCTGGTTGGTCTTCTCCGGCACAGCGCTGGCGGCCGGGCAAAGCAAAGAAGCCAAGCGGCTGGAATCCGCAGCCTTCGTCGTCAATGAGATCATGCAGGCGCCCGAACAGGGCATCCCCCGGGATCTGCTCGATAGGGCCGTCTGTGTGGGTGTCATCCCTTCCGAGCTTCGGTTTGCGTTTGGTCTTGGCGGCAGCTATGGGCGGGGCGCGCTGGTATGCCGGAAGGGCGGTGACGGTCCCTGGGGAGCGCCGTCCATGTTCACCTTGTATGGAGTGAATTTCGGATTCCAAATCGGCGGCAAGGCCACCGACATCGTATTCATTGTAATGAATACGGGCGGCGTGCGGAAGCTGTTGCAGAGCGGCATCAAGCTGGGTGTGGACGCCTCAGCGGCTGCTGGACCGGTGGGGCGTACCGCGGAGGGTGCGACGGACCTTCAGCTACATGCCGAGATCCTCAGTTACTCGCGTTCACGGGGGCTTTTTGCCGGGGTTTCACTCGCCGGCGCGGTGCTCAAGACCGACTACGGTGCCAACTACCAGCTCTACCGGCAAGTCTATGAGGCGAGGCAAATCCTGATCGACGGTCTTGCGACCCCTCCCGCCGCAGCGAAGCAACTGGACGACATCCTGGCGCAGTATTCACCCCGGGGTGGCGAACCGTTCCCCAAGGCGTAGAAAGATCAGATCCAGAAATCAGTATCCCGGCGGGGCGCGCCCAACCTTGCGTTCCGCCGCGAATTAAGGATGCTGTAGGCGTGGGCTGGCCACGGCGGAAGGCTGAGCTGAAACGTGCCAAAAATAGAGTCACCGGTTTGTTCCTTTTGGAGCAGACAGCTCCAGTCTCGACCTGGCAGACTTTTCAACGACCTGGGATTTGAAAATGGAATTCCAGCAGTAGTCCTGAAAGCGCGCGAAAAGAGATTCTCGCTTTCACCACGTTCGCCTGCGCGGGTCTAGATTCTCACGCGGAGCAGCATCGGCTTGTTAAATCGCGTCCAAGATGATGTTCGGGTATGAAAGCCATTGCTCTTTGCCGGTCGGCCGTTGTTTTCGCCGGGTTCTTGTGGGCTGCAACCATAGCCGGTGCGGGTCCGGACCAGGCTCAAACATCCAGCAAGCCGGACGCTGCCACGCCCCCGCAGGCTGAAGGCCAGGCGGCGCAAAACAGGCCGAAGAAGAAGCCAGACAAATCGGATGCTTGGCATCACTTCGGCGAGAGCGATGGCGCCTCCGTGGCAGGACAAAGTCATTCGGGCGTCTGGCACCGCTTCGGGCCGAACCGCCTGGCCGATCTGGAAAGGCAGATGTGGGCACTCATCAACCGGGACCGCTTGGATCCCGCGACCTCCGCCGAGACTGGTGGCCGAGCGCAGCCCCTCAGGTGGAACGAGGAACTGGCTGCGGTCGCGCGAGCACATTCCCGCAACATGCTCGAGCAACAATTCTTTGACCATGTTGACCCGGAGGGCAGGACCCTTTCGGCGCGGATAAAGGCGGCCGGAATTCCCTGGCGGGCTTTGGGAGAGAATATTGCCATCAACGGAACCGTCCCAGGCGCGGAAGCCACATTTATGAACGAGCCCCGTTTCCAGAACAATCATCGGGCCAACATCTTGAACGCGAATTACACTGACGTGGGAATCGGGATCGTGCAAGGGCCGAATGGGAGCCTCTACATCACGCAAGATTTCCTCGCAATTCCGGCTAACGGTGGTGGGGTTACCAGCGCTCCACGACCCACTTACAGACCCGACCCAGGTTATACTCCTGCAGCCAAAAAGGCCAAGATCGAGGGTGAGGTTGCGCTTTCGATTGTCATCGATGCTCAAGGAAACGTCACCGAAGTCAAGCAAACTTCAGTTCCGCTTGGCGAGGGTCTGGACGAAAGCGCGGCCGCGACCGTCCGCAACTGGAAATTTGAGCCTGCCAGGCGTGACGGCGTTCCCGTAGCCGCGAAAACACTGGTCAAAATCACCTTCAAGCTCTTGCGGTGAACACTCCCAGCTATCCGGCATTCCCATATGAAAATTTCTGAAAGACGCCCCTTCCGCCCCGGGCCCGGCTGGTTGCCCGGCCGGTTCGCAGGCGGCGGATTGACGAGCCGCATTTACTTCAGACGTGACCGAGGAGCGACACGTCGACAACGATGAGGAGAGCGAGACCCAGCTGGCAGCATCGGCATCCTGCTGGGTAAATTCCGCGCCGCCAGCAATAGAGAGATCGCGGCGCTCTTACCGGTTAATGTCCAATGTTAATGTTAAAGCGGATCGCGTCGTGAACGCGATACCCATCATCAATCAGAACCACATGTCCACCGATGACGACGTAACGGTAGCCGTTAGGGGCAGGGCCGAAACCGCGCGTCAGCTCAATGGGTGCCGGGCGACTCATTCCCCGCATATCATTATCGAGCACGTAGCCCGGCTGAAGCCGATTTTCGTAGTCGTTGTTCCATCGGCTGTCCGGCCTAAAAATCTCCTGGTTTCGGTTCTGGTTGTAATAAGTGGTCGCGTATTGGCGTTGCTTCTCGTTGAACTGGCGATAGCGCTTCTTAGTTTGGCCGCGATTCTCAGTCCGTTGGGTTTGGCCGCGATTCTGGTCCTTCTGGCCTTGTGCCACAGCCGCCATGCTAGTGAAAGCAAACACCGCTGTCGCACAAGCAGTCATCAACCATCTTGTCTTCATGAGTTCCCTCCAAAATATACAGGGATTTCCGTTTTGAAATCCTGGGTTGCTGTAGGCGTACACCTCAGCGCATTACCTTTATATCCGAGGGCGAAGCGCGCGTCAGTTCATTCCGGCACACAGGGTTGGTCAAAATTGCTCAGCCCAATTTGTGAGGAGGGAACAGAGGGGGGTAGCCGGGGTTTCAAGCGGGAAGGAAACAAGGATGTTGGGGGCAGCCCCGTCCGGATGCCTGCAACCGTCCTTGCCGGGGCCGCGAGGGGCTCGGAAAACGGTTGAACAAAAGGGAGGCTAGTCGTGCGGGACCGAAAAGGCGAAGGAGCCACACCGGGGAACACCGGATGTGGCGTCCCCCCTGAAACCTAGTCCGCGGCCGCTGGCCTGTCGCGTTTACGGATCCCAGCACTGATCTCACTCCTTCACAAATTTCCACGTCGGATCCGGGTCGTACATCGGCACATGGTAATACTCCGGCCTCCGAATTGAGCCGCCCCCTTCGTAGCATCAGACCTCGTGTCTTGATGCCTGGGAATGTCTGGCGCGAGTGCATCCCGACAATTCGGGACAGGTTCCGATGAATTGACTGGTTGCCACCCGCGGGGCGCACAGGAACGAAAGTCAACGCTGGAATGTGCCAAATGGAGGCTGCCACTCCTTTGTTCCTTTTTGAACAGACAACTCAAGGCTCGACCTGTTAGCTTCTTCAAAGGCTCGGGACTTCAAAACGATTGGAAATCCCGAGGTCATCATGGTTGCTGGGGAAGAAATCATGCTGCGTACCGTAAAGCGTAGGGAGGCTACTCTGCTCGCGGCCGTGTTTGGAGCGTTCCTGCTGGTCGGCTGTGGCGCCCACTATGGCAGGCGACCGGGACTTGGCGGTGTGCCGCCCACCCGGGCAGGCGATCGGGACCAGGAGTGCCGTGAACGCATCCGCAAGGCCGAAGCAAAATTAAGACGCGAGATTGAGCGCCACGGCGAGCACAGCCGGCAGGCGCAGAAGCGCCGTTACGAACTCGATAGAGAGCTTGAGCGCTGCGGCCGTGGCCGCGATCGAGACCACGACAACCGGTAGCTGGGGCTGAAGGACGGAATCTGCCGTAGGACGGGAGAGGCGCGGTCTCATCCGACCGGGATGGACTTGATCGCCTGCTCCTGTTCCGTGGCCACCTGGAATCGACCTGATTGGACTGGCCGTTGTGAAGTAGACGCCCCGTTTTGTGAGCGACGAAGAAGTTGCTCCAGAATCCGGGTGGGCCACACAAAAAGATACGTCCTCTCAGGAAGGTTGGCGCAATGCCGCGCGCTAACTGCTGATCGGCGGGGCGAACGGGATCGTGGCGGGTTGGTGGGCCCCCACGCGCTGGGCGACGCCGAGCGCGGCTGCCCTGGCTTCAAGCAACCCCGGCGGCGCAGGCGGCCCGGCATCCAATCTCCGTTGTCGGGGATATAAAGGGAGAATTCACTAGTGCCCCATGGAACGTAAACGCTTCATCCCCCTCGGCCTCATCGGCCGAATCGTGCTCCCCTTCGTTCTGGTCTACGGGACCTGGAACCCGTCGGGCCTGTCGTTCTATCACTGGGCCATCGCGCCCTTTTTCTCGGGCACGCCGGCGATCGGACCGGTGAAGGTTCTGGTGGCTCTACTCCTGCTCGGGGGCTGGGTTGTGGTGATCCAGGCGACGAGGCGGTCGCTCGGACTCGGCGGCACGATCCTGATCGCGGGCATATTCGGCGCTCTCGTCTGGCTGCTCATCGCCAAGGGGGGCGTCTTCCAACCGCACAGCGCGACGGCCTTTTCGCACCTGGGACTTGTGGCGCTCAGTCCGCTCCTCGCCATCGGGATGAGTTGGGCCATCGTGCGCCGGAAGCTGACCGGTGAGGTCGAGGTGGCTACCGAGCGGGGCTAGTATTACGCTGTTAAGTAGAGTCGAATTTTGCTCGATCAAATTTCGTTCCGCAGCGAGTGTTCGACTTCAGCGAAAATGAGACCGTTGAGTGAAGTTGATTAAGGTATCGTCTTTGCCCTGGTTCACCCCTCAACCCGCGTTAGAATGCGCGGCACCGGAAGGGAGTAAACCCTGAGTGAAGAACCTGCCAGAGGGGAAGGAAGCTCCCCCGCCCGGGCTGAACTGGGGACTGAACTGTTGCTTCGTCAAAGACTGGATAAGTCTCAGAGGTGCTGAAGACGCACAGTTATTCGTGCAGGATCACGCTGAGGAGGCCACTATGCACCATCAACCCGCCGGCGGAGCCGTCGTAATCGACAAAACCCAGCTTCTTGAACTTGTTCATGAAATGACTGACCCGCGACCGGGTGGTGCCCACCATTTGCG
>JAIQGB010000131.1 GCA_020072905.1 Terriglobia bacterium
CCGTGACCTCGACGTCCGCTGCGGGCATCGTTCGGTAGTTCGTGTCCATGTAGTCGATGACCTCGTCGAACCACTGGTCCATCTTCGGGCCGTCGGGGCGGTTCGAGTCGAGATAGAAGGTGCCGCGGATGCACTCGGGCTTGCCCGGCTTGCCGTCCGCGCCTACCGGCATGCGGCAGCGTCCGTCGACGTAGACGACGATGAACTTCGGCAAGCGCGTTCCCGCGCTGCGCTCGCCTGCGTTCATGAAGTTGTTGGTGATGAGCGCGACGGGTTCGAGGTCGCGCGGGTCCTGTCCGTAGCCGTGCAGGACGAAGAGCACCGGGTAGCGGGTGTTCTTGTTCTCGGCGAGCGCGTAGCCGGGCGGGAGCGTGATCGCGATCGGTCCGGTGCGCTTGGTCTTCGGCCCGGTGAAGATCTTCTCGCAGCGGCCCGCGAGCTCGCAGTCGACGCCGAGCTCGTTCTGAGTCGTCGTCTCCGGGTTCGCGGTGGTGAGCTCCGTGAGCTTGCGGTCCGCGTCGGGCCAGCGGTGCGCGATGTAATAGAAGCCCGTCTGGAGGCGATAGAGGAGCTGCAGCGGCGTGCCGACGTGCATGCCGTCGCCGTGCATGATCATGTCGGCGGTCGCGTCGACGGTGCCGTATCGGATGTTCGGCATGTCGACGACGTCGGACCAGCGCACGACGTTGGGCGTGAAGTTGTTCGGCTGCGTCGGGTCGGCGCCCGGGAGCCATTCGAAATTGTTGTAGTATGCAAGACTCCGCAGCGGCAGCCCGTCTGCGCCGACGCGCGAGGCGAGCGCGCCGGACAAGTGGTTCGCCACGACCGCGAAGTTGAAGAGGTCGCGCACGCCGCCGTCGGCCATCACGTCCCAGCGCAAGAGCGCGTCGTCCGTGAGCGGGCCGCCGGGGACTTGGGTCGACCACTGGCGGATGATGCCGTGCGCGGGTTCCCTTCTTAAGTTGAGAACTCCCGGTATCGGATGCGATAGCGTGCAATCTTTTCGGGGTCCACGCGGTATCCCAATCCGGGTCCCTCAGGGAGCGCGATTAGACCGTCGCGGCCGACTTCGATTGGTGGGGCGATGATGTCATCCACGTACCATCGCGCCGAGGCTTCCACATCGGTCGGATAAGTGAAGTTGGGCAGCGTTCCCAAGTGCAATCCCTGCGCCGAGGCGACGCCGAGCTCGGGCATCGTCCCCAGCCAGCAGGGAATCCCGGCGGCCTGCGCGGCGTCGTGCGCTTGGCGCGCCGGCCACAGGCCGCCCATCCGCTGCACCTTGATGTTCAGGATGCGCCCGCTCCCCAGGCGGATAATCTTCTGAATCGCTTCGAGGCTTTCGGCCGATTCGTCGAGGCAAATCGGGGTCTTCAGGCGGCGCTGCAATTCCGCGTGCTCTTCCAGCGCCTCGCGCGCCAGAGGTTGCTCGATCATCATCAGCCCATGACGATCCAGTTCGTCGAAAACGGCAAAATGCTCGCGACGGTAGGCGGCGTTCGCATCGACCATGAGAGGAATATCTCCGAAGCGTTCGCGAATCGCGCGCACCAGTTCGACGTCCTGGCCCGGCTCGATCTTGATCTTGATACGACGGTAGCCCTCGCCGAGAAAGCGTTCAACGCGGCTCAACAGGTCTGCAACCGTAGGCATCAGCCCAATGGCGGCGCCGGAGGGGAGCGCCCGGGATGTGCCGCCCAGCAGCGCCCAGAGCGGCTGGGAGCACTCCTGGGCGTGGAGGTCCCAGACGGCGCCCTCGAGCCCGGCTTTGGCAAAGGGCTGGCCCGGAAATTCCGCGAATCGCTCGAAGCAGCGTTGGGGATCGAGTTCGGGACGGCCGAGAAACGCGGGCACGAGCTGTTGGACGAGGAACTCCCAGCTTCCTTCGGGCGTCTCCGAGGAATAGAACGCTCCGGCCATGGGCGAGGCTTCGCCCCAGCCCGTCACGCCCGCGGATTCAAGCTCCACGAGAATCGCATCTTTGACGGCCACCGCGCCGCTCGAAATCCGGAACGGCTCATGAAGCGGAATCTGCACCCAGTGAAGTCGGATTTTGTTGACGCGCATGTTGGTGTTTGGAGTTTATCCCAGACTGACTTGGACGCAACAGTAAAGCCAGCGCGGAGGCCGGCGGGCCATCGGCGTGGCGATACTTGGCGTTGACGCCGGGCGAGCCTCGGGGTGAGAATAATGAGACTGTCGAAGAACTGAATTCTGCGCGGGCTGCTGCCCGCCACGCAAGGAGGCACTCCCATGGATCGCCGAGATTTTTTGAAGAGAGGCACAGCCGCCGCGGGGCTTGCGGCATCTCACAAAGTCATCCAGCCGCTGGCAAACGCCGCGGAACCAGCCGCGCCTGCAGGCTCAATCCCCAAGCGCCGCCTGGGGAAGACCGGCGTGGACCTCTCGATCATCGCCCTGGGCGGGATCGTCGTCACCGACACCGAACAATCTTTCGCGAACAACATCGTCGCTGAGGCGCACGATCGTGGCATCAACTACTTCGATGTCGCGCCCGAGTACGGCAATGCCCAGGAGAAGCTGGGACCAGCCCTCCAGCCCTATCGCCAGCGCTCTTTCCTCGCCTGCAAAACACTGATGCGCGACAAGGACGGCGCCGCGAAGGACCTCGAAGATTCTCTCGGCAAGCTGCGCACTGATCATGTCGACCTCTATCAGTTTCACGCCGTGACCACGAAGGAGGACGTGGAGAAAATCTTCGGGCCGGGCGGAGCCATGGAAACGTTCCAGGCCGCCCGTAAGGCGGGCAAAACCCGCTTTATCGGCTTCTCCGCGCATTCCGTCGAGAACGCGTTCGCCATGCTCGATCGCTACGACTTTGATACCATCCTGTTTCCCATGAACTTCGTGTTGTTCTCGCAGGCAAACTTTGGCCCGCAGGTCCTGGCGCGGGCGCGCGAGAAGAACATGGGAATCCTGGCACTCAAGGCGATGGCGAAGGGCGCTTGGCCGAAGGCCAAAAAGGAGGACCATCCTTTCTCGAAGTGCTGGTACGAACCGGCGGCGCTTCCCGCTGAGGCCACACTGGCGCTGCGCTGGACGCTCTCCCAGCCTGTGACCGCGGCCGTGCCACCGGGCGAGGAGAAGTATTTCCGGCTGGCCATGGACGTTGCGCAGAAGTTCCAACCTCTCCAAGCCGAGGAAGAGAAGACGCTGATGACGCGCGCCACCGGCGTCGAGCCGCTCTTCCACCTCGGGACGGCCTGATCCCTTCGTTGTCGCGTAGTGGGGGCGCGAAGGACGCGCCCCCACCGCATTTCTCTCCCCAATAGTGGTAATCTTTGGAGCCGTTCGGGCGGCAACGCATGCCCGTCGCTATCATCATCGTCTTGAGGGTAATTCCCCATGAGTTCATCGTCGGATGATCGTATCGCCAAGCTTCGCAGCCGCCAGTGGTTCGGCAAGCACGACCGCTGGGGTTTTGGGCACCGCGCCTGGCTGCGCGCCGAAGGGTTCAGCGAACAGGTCTTCGAAGGCAAGCCCGTCATCGGCGTCTGCAATTCCTGGAGCGAGCTGAACAACTGCAACGCTCACCTGCGCCAGGTGGCCGAAGCCGTGAAGCGCGGCGTGTGGGCGGCGGGCGGATTTCCGCTCGAGTTTCCAACCATCTCGCTCGGCGAAATGCTGATGAAGCCCACCACCATGCTCTATCGCAACCTGATGGCGATGGACGTCGAGGAGTCCATCCGCGCCCACCCGCTCGACGGCGTGGTGCTGCTCTGCGGTTGCGACAAGACCACGCCCGCGCAACTGATGGGCGCGGCGAGCGCCGACGTCCCGGCCATCATGGTTCCCGGCGGGCCGATGCTGCGCGGGATGTGGCGCGGCATCGAGCTTGGCTCCGGCACCGATGTGCGGCGCTTCTGGGACGAAGTGCGTGCCGGACGGATGAGCGAGGAGGCGTGGTGCGAAATCGAGAGCTGCATTTCGCGCAGCGCCGGCCACTGCACGGTGATGGGCACCGCCTCGACGATGGCGTGCGTGGCGGAAGCGCTGGGCATGACCCTGACCGGGGCCGCGGACATTCCCGCCTCGGATTCACGTCGCTTGGCTATCGCTGAAGAGAGCGGCCGCCGAGCCGTCGCCATGACGCTCGAAGACTTGCGGCCCACGCGCATCCTGACCCGCGAAGCTTTTGAGAACGCTATCCGCGTTGACATGGCGATTGGCGGCTCAACGAACGCCATCGTTCACTTGGTAGCGCTCGCGGGACGACTGGGGCTCGATCTGCCACTCACGAAATTTGACGAGATCTCGCGCACCACGCCCGTGGTGGTGAACGTAAAACCCTCGGGCGAATTTCTCATGGAGGACTTCTGCTATGCCGGCGGTCTGCCCGCGGTGATGAAGGAAATCAGCTCGCTGCTGAAACTCGACGCGCTGACGGTGACGGGAAAGACCATGGGGGAGAACATTGCGAACGCGCAGTGCTTCAACCGCGACGTCATCAAGCCCCTCGCTGAGCCTCTCAAAGCGGAGGGGGGGACCGTAGTCCTGAGCGGAAACCTGGCGCCGCGCGGTGCGATCATCAAGCAATCGGCCGCTTCTTCGCACCTGCTCAGACATACGGGCCGCGCCGTGGTCTTTGAGAACAACGAGGATTTGATCGCGCGGCTCGACGACCCGAGCCTCGATGTGGACGAGTCGTGTGTCCTGGTGCTCAAGAATGCGGGTCCGAAGGGAGCGCCCGGAATGCCCGAGTGGGGCCACTTGCCGATCCCTGCCAAGTTGCTCAAGGCCGGAGTAAAGGATATGGTGCGTCTGAGCGATGCGCGCATTAGCGGGACGAGTTTCGGCACGATCGTCGTCCACATCGCGCCCGAGGCGGCGGTGGGCGGCCCGCTGGCGATCGTCAGGAGCGGCGACCAGATCGAACTTAACGTGGCGGAGCGGAGGCTGGAGCTGCTGATCCCTGAAGTCGAAATGAAGAAACGCTTGGCCGCCTGGCGACCCGCGGAGCCGCACTACCGCCGGGGCTACGGGAAGCTTTTCCTCGAGCACATCTTGCAGGCGGATGAAGGCTGCGATTTCGATTTTCTGCGCGGTGGCGACGGGCGGGAAGCCGACCCACTACGCCGCTTTCGCAACCCCGGAGTGTGACGCGCCACAAGTCGCGCGGCTGCCGCAGAAAAGGGCAATTCAGCGCAGCATCGAAAATCCCGTGGGCGCGAGAATCATGTTGGTGATGTTCCGCACGATCTCGCCGCCCTTGCGGATCGAATCGTCGCGGATCTTGACCCAATCGGGATTATCGCGGAAGGATTGCCAGGCCGCCTCGCGCTGGGCCGCACTCTCAAACGGGATCAGGTAAACCATATTGGGCTGGTTCGGGCCGATGAGCGTGTCAGCGTAGAAGACGGGATCGATTCCGCTCTTGTGGAAAACGCCGATTTCGCCGCCCGCGAAGCGCTCGTGCAGATAGCCAAGCTGCTTCCAGGTCGGTGATTCGTAGATCCGCAACTCGTAGATCTTGTGCGCGGGGTCGCCGGCGGCCGCCGGTTTAATGGGAGGCGAAAACGCCGTCGAGAGGAGGAGCATCGAGTCTTCGCGGAAGAATGCCGGCCCGTCCTTCTCGAGCTCGGTGACGGCGGCATTCCAGGCCGCATCGGCGCTAAGTCTGCTCCAGACCAACTGGCGGTCCGCCAGCGATGAGTAAACGCGCATGAAGAGGACCGCGGGAATGTGCGCGCCCACGTCCACGGTGAAAACGCCCACGGGCCCGAAACCGTGTTTCTGCCACAGGGGCATGGCGCGCTTTTCGAGGAAGCCGAGGGCGTTGCCGATTTGCGAGCCGGAATGCAGACGGAAAGTAACGCAATCGATCAGGTATTGCGGGAGAGTTTCCGCGCCGCCGGCCGCCGTTTCCAACCCGGCCATCGCGGCGGACGCCATGGCGACGCCAGAAGCGCTCTGCAGGAATGAGCGACGGTTGATCATGATTCCACCTCGCCAGAATTCTGTGGTATTTCGGCGGCTACAATGAACGGCTTTCGCCCCAGCGTCAAGCCCTTTGCGCCACGCGCGGGCCGCTGGCGGGAGCGATGCATCTCCGTGCGCGGGTTCGCCCTTCTTGGCGTGTGCGTGGTGTTGTCGACTTGTTCGGCATACGGCACCGATGCATCATTGCAGAACTACGTCCGCACGCTCAAGCGCGGCCGTCCGGGTGTGGCCCTGGTCACCAACCCCGCGACCGGGGAGATCTTGGCCTTAACGAACGCCGAGATGGCCTTCGAGCACGCTTTTCCGCCGGGCTCTACAGCCAAGATTGTGGCTGCGGCCACGGCGCTTGAAGAAGGCTTGATCTCGCCCCGTGACCATATCTTCTGCCACCGCGTGCCACCCTTGCTCGGTGAAGCATTCCACTGCTCGCACCCGCAGCCGGGAGGACCGTTCACACTGACGGGGGCGCTCGCGAACTCCTGCAACTACTTCTTTGCCGCGCTCAGCACCCGCTTGACGGCGGAGGCATTGGCGCACGGCTACGCGAGGTTTGGATTCGGCAGCCCGGTCGCGGGACCGAATGCAACCGGGAACGCAGGGCAAATCCGGGTTGACGGAGACGCTGCCGCCAAGGCGCAGGCGGCGCTCGGCGAAAGGACGATCCTGGTTACGCCGGCACAATTGCTGCTTGCCTATTCGGCCATCGCGACGCGCGGAACGGTCCTCAGCCTGTGGCAAGGGCCGCCGGCTCGCCATCCCTCTCCGCTTCGCCGCGTGGATTTGCGGCCGGAGACGTTCGACACGATTGAGGCCGGTCTCGAGGAGTGCGTCCGCTCGGGAACCGGCCAAGGCGCGGCTGTCGAGGGCGTGCGCGTGGCCGGCAAAACGGGAACCTCGCGGATCCCGGGCGGCACGGGGGCGACGCACGCGTGGTTTGTCGGCTACGCGCCGGTGGGTGCCCCGGAGATCGCCGTGGTCGTCTTCCTGGAACGCGGCACGGGCGCGCGCGGCGCGGCGCCGCTGGCGGGAAAGATCTTGAGGCGATATTTCGCCCTCGCAAGGCGGACGCCGTGAACGCTCCATGTCTTGTCCGATGTCTTTGTCTTGCGGCGGTCACCGTCGCGCCCCTCGATGGACGGGACATTCGTGTTGAACTGTTCTCCGGGAAGAACATCTCGGCGCTAACGCTCGAAGCGGGCAACGGTTCGCTGCGCATTTGTGGGCCGCCACGCCGCAACCGCTGCTTCGAAGTGAAGGCCAGCGCGCAAGCGCACTGCGTGGCGCTAAGCGCGAGCATCCGCTGCACGAGCGGCGACAGGGTCGAGGAGTTCCGAATTGCTTCCTTTGTTGCCCGGGAACCCTTCCGATTGACGGCTGCGACAGGCGCACAGGGCGCAGCGTCTACACCCGCCGTGGCCCTTCGAAGTGCCGAAGCGTTGCCGGCGGCGCGCGGCCTGCGCGTGATCGCGTCGATCGGTCTCGAAGACTACGTCACCGGAGTTCTGGCGGGGGAAGCGGCAACCCTCAAGAATCCCGAGGCCCTCGCGGCGATGGCGGTGGTGGCGCGCTCTTGGGCCGAGCGGTCGCGCGGACGGCATCGCGCCGAAGGTTTCGATTTCTGCTCACTGACGCATTGCCAGTTTCTCCGCATGCCGGCAGAGACAACGATCGGTTCTTCACCTGCCGCAGAGGCGGCGAGAAAGACCGAGGGCCGCGTGCTCGAGTATCACGGCAAGCTCGCTGACACTTACTACGGCGCCTGCTGTGGCGGAGTTACGGAAGCCGCCGGCGAGGTCTGGCGCGACCGCCATGCCGCCTACCTCACGAACGTGAACGATCCGTACTGCGTTCGCAGCGAGCAGGCCCACTGGCAGCAGACGCTGTCGCTCGAGAATATCGAGAACGTGCTGCGAGCAACGGGCGGCGAGTCGTTCCATGGACCGTTGCGCCACGTCGTCATCGAGTCACGCACGGTTTCGGGGCGGGCACGCGCGCTGCGGCTGGTCGGATCCGGCCCGCAAAAGATTGATGCGAACGAGTTCCGTTTTGCCCTGAACCGCGCACTCGGCTGGAATACTCTGAAGAGCAGTCTCTACAACATCGAACGTCGGGGCGACACGCTGGTTTTCACGGGCCGGGGCTTGGGTCACGGCGTCGGCCTCTGCCAGGCAGGCGCCGAGCAGATGGGGCAGATGGGCATCGGGTTCGAAGGAATCCTCGCCCACTATTTTCCGGGCACGACATTGGGCAGTTTGAGCGGCCAGGAGGACGCGCGGTTTCTATCCAGCGAACACTTTGAGATGGTTTTCCCTGCCCGCCAGGAGCGGTTGGTGCCGACCGCTCTCGAGGTCTTGGAGGCGCAGCGCCGCAAACTCGGCCCGCGCGCCGACGTTCTGCCGACGCGCATCCGCGTGCGGACCTGGCAAACGACCGCGGACTTTATTCATGCCATGCGGCAGCCGGGCTGGGTGGCAGGCACGAATGACGGGCGGGCAATCGATCTCCAGCCTCTCGACCTCCTCAAACGCAAGGGCATCCTCGAATCCACGCTCCGTCACGAGTTGACGCATCTCGTCGTCCGCCGCCTGCGCGCGGCGGACGTGCCACGCTGGTATGAAGAGGGGCTGGTCCTGTTCCTGACCGGCGAACCCGTGGAGAGCGAATCGCGAGCGCTCGACCGGCACCGCAGTTTGGAACTGTGCCTCACCGAGCCGCGCTCGGAAAGCGAGATGCGCGCTGCGTACGCGCTGGCCCTTGACCGGGTTCGCGAACTCGCCCGGCGGAAAGGCGAGGCCGCTCTCTGGCAGGCGCTCGGGCGGCCAAGTCCCGAGGACCTGCGCTGGTTCAAGAGCCCACCTTAAAATTCTGCGAGTGTTTCAATCGAGCGCAGCGGGCTTCACGGCGGGGAGGTTTCTGCCGGCGGGGAACTGAGGCGCGCGAGCGAAAGCATCCAGAAGAGCCATCCGACGATGATCAAGACCAGAGAGATTCCCATGCGGATGAGCATCTGGGCGTAGTCCCAGAATCCTACGGCGACTTTGGGAGGCCAGGCGGCGAACAGCCAGGCGAGACCTCCGAAAATCACAAGACTCAACAGACTGGTGAAAAAGGATGCACGCCAGCAGCAGTTTGCCAGGGTGCGCAAGGCGCGCCGGCGGACTTCGCGCCAGCCTGCGGCGTGGACGATCAGGAAGAGGCTGAGGAGGAATCCCCAGACGACGATCCACACGAGCCCTTCAATGACCGAGAAGACTCTTCCCACACTCTCGGGACTGACAGCTTTTTCGGAGTGGAACGTCAGGAATGACGCGACCTCAAGAGCCCGCTCATCGGCAAGAGAAAAGAGCCCATGGAGAAGCAGGACGAAGATTCCGGCGAAGATGACGCTCCCCAAAGCCCGGGCGTAATGCCGGCGGTTGAACCCCAGTAGACTGCGCAGGCCCAAGTGAGTCGCGGCCGCCGCGGCGCTCGAGGTGCTCGCGGCCGCGCCTGCCAGTACGCCGACCAACACGGCGATTTGAACGACGGCCCAGAACAGCGCAAGGATCAGGAGGAGCAGCGAAGATTCCGGCAGCCACAGCCATTGATAGACGCCGTAGCCCCAGAGGGCGGCAATCACCGCGAGCGCGCCCACAACGGCTGGGCTGCGCGCCACGACCGCCAGGCTCCACTTCCAGGTGGCGAGGGCGTTCCTCATTCGTTCGACCTCAATTCATACGGTCTCAACGCGGGGTCACCGTGACCGTCACGCTGCGCGTTGACGCTTGCCGCGCC
>JAIQGB010000132.1 GCA_020072905.1 Terriglobia bacterium
CGCGGCTCCTGCAGCAAGGCGTGTACGAGGCGGAAGTGGCGCGCCGGGTCGGGGTGCATCGCCAGTCGGTGAACCGCTGGGCGCGGCAGTTGGCCCAAGGCGGACGCCAAGCCTTGAAGCGGGCGCCCCGCGCGGGCCGTCCGCCGACGTATCGTGCAAGGCTTGAAGCGCGGGCCGGAAGCCTTCGGATACGGCACCCGTCTCTGGACGGCCGGGCGGGTGGCAGACCTGATCGAACGCGAGTGTGGCGTGAAGTATTCCACCGTGCAGGCCTGGCGCGTGCTGCGTGCCTTGGGCTGGACGCCGCAACGGCCCGCGAGCCGGACACTGGAACGCAACGAAGCGGCCATCCGCCACTGGAAGCATGTGCGCTGGCCGGAGCTAAAAAAACGCCCAAAGACGGGGGCAAACGATCGTCTTCGTTGACGAAAGCGGATTGAGCGAACGGCCCCACCGCGTGCGCACCTGGTCGACCCCGAGGCCCTTGAACTGCTTCTTCCACCGGTGGAAAGTCTGTTCTGAGATCCTCACTCTACGGATCAGCCCCGCCACCGGGACTCCAACATCCGCTTGCTTCAGGACCGCTACAATCTGCTCCACTGAGAGGCGCTTCCGCTTCACGGCAAAACCTCCCCTTCGATCCGTAGATTCTGGCGGAAACTAACTCTCCAAATGGATCAAAAAACCGGGGCCGCCCAACGGTCAACTTCGTCCTCCGCCGTCAGGTCACACAACTCGAGCTCTACCCCGAGGGGGGCCGGCCCAACGTGTACGCCACGCTCCCGTAGGACTCAGGAGCATCGTCCCCCGCCCCTCGAACTTGGCATCCCGCGCTCGTACCCAACAAACGTGGCTTGGAGAGCCACGAGCAGGATCGCAGCAGCCACCAGTAGCCATAATCCGGCCCCAAAGGAAGCAATTCTCGCCACCCAGCCGATCGCTACAGGGAGAACCAAGCCACCGATCAAGCCCGCGGCCTGCATGATCCCGAAGACCGTGGCAAAAAATTCGCGGAAGTGGATGCCAGCCGATCCCACAGTCGTCGGATAGATGGGCCCGTAGCTGAGACCGCACACAACGACGCCTGCAACTGCCATGACACGGTCAGGCGCCATCGCCAGGAGCAACAACCCGAGAAGCATACCCAGCGAACACCACAACACCAACTGAGGCCCCCGCACCACCTTGAGAACTTGGGAAGAGGTAAGTCTTCCTGTCATCGTGAGGCCCCAGAAAAGCGTGAGTATCAATCCCGAGACGTGGCCAGAGGAAGAGAATTGCTGTTCCATGTACAGTCGGAGCCATCCTCCGATGGACACCGCGAGCGCTGTGGTAAGAAAGACGACTGCGGACAAGATCAGAACAGCGGGGTGAGAAACGGCTCGGCGTGCCGCGAGCCAATTCAATTCCCTCCCGGCGTGACGATTCGGAAAATCACGTGATGAAGCGAGGACCGCGACACCTCCCGTGAGGAATAGTGTCATGCCGATGGGAAGGGCCAGCCCCATCCGACTTTCTGTCAACGTTACGGCGGCAGGAAAGAAGACGGCTCCCAAGCCGAAAAGCGCGTGTCCAACATTCAAGGCCGATGCAGGATTCTCAGGATACAGATCGGCGACCAGAGTGTTCGACGCGCTGCTGAGAAGGCTCCCGCCAACCCCCAGAACAAGCATCGCCACTGCCAGCAGCCGGTAGCTTCCGGCGAAACCTGCACCCGCAAATCCGGCTCCGCACAGGATCGCCCCCAGGAAGACCGCGAGTTTTGTGCCCGACCGGTCGATGAGTGGCCCTGCCGCAGACACTGCGAGAATCTGGGGGAGGTAGAGAAAGCCGAAAAGCAGCCCGCTGAGGTCCGGAGTGAGGGAAAGGCGCGTTCGCAGCTCCGGCAAAGCCGCCCCAAGGAATGCTACTAGCACGCCGTACACAAACAGGCCGCCGCACGCGATAAGCATCAAGGTCCTCTTGGAGTGCGGCGCCACTACAGCCACAGACTCAAAGTCCATTCTGCAGCTTCCCCAACACATGACTGAGAGTTGAAACAGCAAATGCAGGCGCGTGACTCGATCGAGGGCAGGCGGTCGTGGAAACCTGGTGGGTGACAGCCAGGAAGGCAGTCCTCTGTGCCCCCTCGCCGAGTGCCAATCCGCTAGGGACGCTGCTGCAAGTGCCCCCCAAGCCTCGCAAGGTGGTGTCATGCGATAGAACCGGGCTTTCGCCTGGGCCACAGAAGACAAGGCCGGAACGATAGCGACTGAAAATAATCACCGAAAAGTGTTTCATATAGCGCAACGCAGTGACGTGTATAGGCACGATTTAGCTTGAACACTCGAACAACCTGTATATAATCGCGGTCGAACCCGGTTCCTCTGCCGACCGGTACGCAGGGCCTTAAGTGGTTAGAAACATACAGGTCCGCGACGCCCACCTATTGTAGCATGGCGAGTATCCGACGAATCGGCAGGGCACAAGGTTGATC
Organism: Terriglobia bacterium; assembly: GCA_020072905.1. Taxonomy (GTDB): domain Bacteria; phylum Acidobacteriota; class Terriglobia; order UBA7540; family UBA7540; genus JAIQGB01. The sequence goes on from JAIQGB010000132.1 coordinate 2,477, forward strand.
CACCTCTGTTGCGCCCAGCGTAACAGAGCTTGGGAGCTCAGGATGACTAACTCAAGGGAAATAAGGGTGGCAATAGCCGGTGTCGGCAATTGTTGTCAAGCCCTGCTCGAAGGGATCGAATACTACCGTCAAAATCCCCAAGATACACGCGGGTTAATGAACGTCGACATCGCGGGACATAAAGTGACCGATATCGTCCCCGTTGCTGCCTTCGACATCCACGCCGGCAAAGTGGGCAAGGATCTCAGTGCGGCCATTTACATCCCGCCGAACACGGCTTACAGGTACCCCGGCGTGCACGTCGCACCCTACGGCGTAACTGTGCAAATGGGAAACGTTCTTGACGGCAATCCGCCTCATCTGCAGGAGTTCGTTCCCACGGCCAAAGAGGAACCGTGTGACATTGTCGGCGTGCTGAAGGCGAGCCGGGCTGAGATGCTGCTGAATTTCATCCCCACAGAGTCGCACCAGGCAGCACGGGCGTATGCGGATGCAGCCATCCACGGCGCGCGCATCGCATTTATCAATGGCATGCCCACACTCATCGTGTGTGATCCGGAGTACCAGAGAGCTGCGATCGCGAAGGGGGTCCAACTGATTGGCGATGATGTCAAAAGCCAGCTCGGCGGAACAGCCATCCATCGGGCGCTGGCCACGCTCTTCCGCACACGCGGCGTTCATCTTTCTGAGACGTATCAGATCAACTATGCGGGGAATACTGACTTTGCCAATCTCATGGCCCGCGGCCAGAGTAAGCACAAGACCAAGCAGGAGGCCGTGACGAGCTTGATGCCGTACCCCGTGAGGATGTCGACCGGGTTCACCCACGTCGCGCTGATGAAGGACCGGAAGACATCCATCTTCTGGATCAACGGCGCTAACTTCGGTAATGCCCCGCTGCATTTGGAGGCCAAGCTCGAAGTGGAGGACAGTGCCAACTTCGCTGGCGTCATGGTGGACATGATCCGTTATGTACGGCTGGCGCGAGACCGTGGAGTGTCGGGAGTACTGGACTCTGCTTGCGCCTTTCTAACCAAGCACCCCCCCACCCAAATGCCGGACATGGAAGCATGGGAGCATCTGGTGGAGTTCGTTGCTGGAAAACGCGAAAGGTAGATGGGAGGCCCGAGGCATATCGTTCGAGTGTCAGCTTTCCGCCAGGAGAGAGGGGATTTGGTCTTCCCATCGTCCTGGCCGAGGGTACTCCCGTCTGCGGGGAGGGCTCGAGGGGACCCCATGGTCCAAGGCCGGCAGCGGTGTGGTGCGACCCGCATTCAGATCAAGAAGGCAGTCAAGGCACGTTGGAGCTTTTGCTAGCGCAAGGAGTTGTAACGAGAAAACTCTGAGGGGAGGAACACCATGAAGGAGATCAGGATGGGGGTGGTGGGTTGTGGCAGCATTGCGGAAATTGCCCATTTCCCTTCGATTGCGCGCTGCAAGGAGGCCAAGTTGGCAGCCGTTTGCGATGTGAACCCCGCGGGGGCTGAGGCTTCCGCCACCAAGTGGGGGGCTGAACAATGGTTCACCGACTATCGCGAGATGTTCGAGAAATGCAAGCTCGACGCGGTGGTCATCGCGACGCCGAACAACGTGCATCGCAATCAGGCGGTGGCGGCAGCCAAGGCGGGGATTCACGTTGTTGTCGAGAAGCCCCTTGCGGTCACAAACGTCGAGGCATGGGAAATTGTCAACGCCTGCAAGGCGGCGGGCGTAAAGCTCATGGTGGGCTGCGACCGCCGCTTTTGGACTCACAATCAGTGGGCGAAGGAACTCATCGAGGCTGGGGTTATCGGCAAGCTGTTGATGAGTCGTTCTTGCCTGCACGAGCACTGGTACAACTATCAGAATCACGTCGCCAAGACCGACTTCCGGCTTCGCTGCAATATCGCCGGCGGGGCTGCAATCAATGACACCGGGGCCCACGCCATTGACCTGCTGACTTGGCTCAACGGGAGCAAGGTAAAAAGAGCAGTGGGTGTCGCCAAGAGGCTGGCCATGCCCGAGACGTATACCTTGTGTGACGACACCGCTCTCGTCATGGTGGAATTCGAAAATGGAGCGTTTGGGACGATCAGCTGCAACCGCTTCTCCCCGGCAGTGAATCAGGTGACGGAACTGTGCGGAACCGAGGGGACGATATTCACGGCGACCGACGCCACGAATCCATTCCAGAGTTGGCCGATGGCCGTTTATACCAGCAAGCCCTATTCCGTGGAGACCCTTCCGAAGATCCTGAAGGATTACCGGTGGCCGGAATTGTTCTGGGTCGAAGACATAATCAACCCGACAGTGCGAAACCGCTGGGTGCCCATTTGCCCGCCACGCAGCCCCAACAACTACGATCGGATGACAGCTCATTATCTGGACTGCATCATCAATGACAAACCGCCCTTGGTGAGCGGTGAGGATGGGGCGCGGGCGATTGAAGTCATGTGTGCCGCGCTCCAGAGCATGCGCACCGGAGGCTGGGTAGATCTGCCGCTGAAGGAAGAAGTGATTCCTCCTTTTTACGAGCCGCTTCCCAAGGAGGTCTGAACTCATGGATGACATACTCGTTGCAGGAGCGTCGGGGTTTGTCGGTTCCCAGGTCGTGGAATATCTTCTGTCCCAGGGGAAACAGGTTACGGCCCTTGATCTCGTTCCGCCCCCGGCGTGTATTCCTCTGGTACGGGCCGATATCACGGACTACGCGGCGCTGGAGGGGGCCTTAGCCGGTAAATCCTTCAAGCGCATTTTTCACTTCGCCTCCTTGCCGGGCGATACGGGCGATCCTCTGCAGATGGTTCGTGTCAATGTGAATGGATGCCTGAACCTTCTCGAGGCGGCCCGGAAGATGGGCAAGGTTAGCCGGTTTGTGGTGGCCAGCAGCATTTCCGCCTACGAGTGGTATCCGGCTACGAAGTTCAACCCTCCCGATTACTTGCCGGTTGATGAGAAGCACCCGTGTCGTCCGAAAGACATGTACTCAACCACCAAACACATTCAAGAACATCTTACAGAAACTTACTTCCACGAATATGGGTTGCCGACGACCGTCATCCGGTTAACGGCGGTCGTCGGCCCCCACGGGAAGGGGGGCGGTCGCGGATGGCGAACGTTCGCGGAAGACCTTGCCGGGGGCAAGCGTGTTCAAATACCCCATCTGACAGCTCAGGAACTGTGTCACTACGTTGATGTTCGAGACGTCGCGAGGATGTTTCTCGCGGCATCAGAGCATCCTCGTGCCGTCGGGGAGATCTTTAACTGTTGCGGTCCCTCGCCGATCCGCGGCATTGAGTTCATGCAGATTGTCCAAAAAATCTTCCCGCGCATTGAGGTGGAAGTAGGGTTCCCTTGGAGCATGGCACAAGGAGGAGAGATCGCGTTTGACATGTCCAAGGCCAAAAGGCTCCTTGGAATCGAGCCCCTCTACACCATGGAGCAGAGTATCCAGAGTATCAAGGATTGGATTGACGCCGGCGGGCTCGAGGAAGAGCCGGTGGCAGCAGAGGATCGAGCGTACGGAATCGGCGTGGAAAATAAGCCATGAGCAGGGGACGTCTATGCACCTGGACCTCGTGACGGTGGGACATATCTTGTGTGAGACCATCGTTTTTGCAGACGGCCGTCGCGATGGCCCGGTTCTCGGCAGCCCTGCAGCTTATTCAGGTACGGTAGCAGCGCGTCTGGGCGTTCGAACAGGCATTGTTACCAAGGTAGGTCCAGACGCCCCACGCGGATTATTACAGCCCCTTCGAGACGCTGACGTCAATCTCAGCGGAATCGATTTCGAGAGCCCGGTAACGACGACAAACGAACTGATCTATGCGCCCGACGGCACGAAAGAACTCAAGTACCTGAAGCAGGCGGGACCCATCACTGCGGATGACATTCCTGACGAATTCCGCCACGCCGCGGCCTTTCACGTCTGCCCGCTTGATTACGAAGTCCCGCTGGACACAATTCTGTGGATCCGGAAGTTGGGCACGGTCCTGAGCGTTGACATGGGGGGTTACGGCGGAGCACACATTTGCAGAGCCACAGCCGCCCAGAAGAAGTTCTCGCGAGCTGATCTGGGGACCCTTATTCAATGCTTCGATATCGTGAAGGCGAGTGACGAGGACGCACGATTGATTTTCGCCGACGACAGGCTGTCAGAGGAGGAAACCGCACACCGGTTTGTAGACTGGGGGGCCAGGATCGGAATTGTCACTCAGGGGGCACGCGGCAGCCTGGTGTTCACCAGAGAAGAGAGATATCGTGTCCCCGCGATCCCGGGCCGGGTGATTGACGTCACGGGCGGAGGCGATTCCTACCTGGCTGGCTTCCTGGCTGAGTTTCTGCGGACGGGTAATCCCTGGGAATCGGGGGTGTTCGCCGCGGCAGTTGCCCTGTGCGTCATCGAGAAAACTGGCGGAGTCAGTGCCCACCGCATGCCATCGGAGGCGGAGGCCAGGGCCAGAATCCCGACAGGGATGAAACCTCAGTCAATTTAGCCAGGGATCTCATCAAGAACAATCCAAGGGCTTTACCGATAGGCTCCGGAAGAGCCCGCAACCAAAACCCATCAACGGGTGCGCGGGAGGAAGCCGCAGCAGTGACATGTTCCAGCCACCGTGTCGATTCCTCGATGCCAAGACGGGATGCCAGCAGTACCCTTGCGTCACGGGTTCGTGCCGGATCCTCCCTGGGGCGGCATCCAATGATGCAACTGACCTGTGGACTTATGAGAGGATTGGCTTGGGATGGCCCGCCCCGACGCACCTCCACAAGACAGCGGGCATTCTCCGTCCGGGGCGTGAAGTGTCGACAGACGGACTAACGCCGCCCCATCGGTCGGATGTGAAGAGCTTGTAGTCCAGTCCGGAAAAGTACCGACTCTTTCTGCCCGGGGGAAGTGGGTCTCAATGGCGACTCGGCAACGGAAACTTGTCGATGTCGGGCTGCTCATACTCGTCAATGCCATGTGGGCGGGGCAGTATGCGGCATACAAGACTGCCACCGCGGCGATGGGTCCAATTACGGTAAGTGCCTGGACGTTCCTGTTTGCAGCAGTCGTGCTGGTCCCCTTCTTGCTTCGCGAGAAGAGACGATCGTCGCCTCAAAACTCTCGCCTCAGCCAGTTCAGAATGCTGCTTTCATCCCCCCGGCGGAGCGAGTGGTCGAAGCAGGACATCACCGGTTTTGTCGTCATCGGTGTTTTTGGTCTGATTCCCGCCTCCGCTTTCTTGGCGTGGGGTACGATGCGATCCACCGCTTCCAACGCTGCCCTCATATATCTTACCATCCCGATTATTACTGCCATTCTAGCCACCATTATCCTCAGTGAAAAGATGACGCGCGCCCGGTGGCTCAGTCTCTTCGTTGCACTCTGCGGGGTTCTGATTTTGTCCGACATGGATTGGCGACATCTGGACTTGGTGGGCAGCAAATACTTGCTCGCGAACATGTTGGTCTTGCTTGCTTGCATCAGCAGTTCGTTCTACAACGTCTCTTCGAAGGGGCTGCTTCGACGTTTCAGCCCCCTCGAAGTCCTCGTTTTCGGCTATGTCATCGCTGTGGTGGTTAGCCTTCCCTTGCTCATCGGGGTGGAACCGTTGACGATCGGACAGGTTAGGGGATACCCCGCCTCTGCATGGTTTTCGATCATGATTCTAAGCGTATTCAGTTGGGGAATCGCCATGGTTCTGTGGATGTTCCTTCTGACGCGACTCGATGTAAGCCAGGCTTCCGTCTCGGTTTATCTCCTCCCCTTCCTGGGCGTGCTCATTTCCACCCTGACATTGGGAGAGAAAATTACCTCGTCAATGATCATTGGTGGGCTCATCACGCTTGCGGGCACGATTCTCATCACGGCGAGCGAGGCAACCTCGACTTAAGCGGAAGGGGCGCGTCGGCTCGAGGTGCCCATAGACTCAGCGGCTTCAGGGGGACATGCTGGAAACAAAGGGGCCGATAAGACGACATCTTCTTACACTTCAGCGGCAGGACGCAGAGTCGCGGCGATAAGGACTTGATCTCGCCGAAAACGAGCCTCGGGACAGCGAGACCAGCGGGCCTTTTGCTAGATATAATCCGCAGATCCCAGGGCCTCGGGGCCTGTTTCGCCCCGCCCCGATTGGCGAATCAGATTGATGTTGGAGGAAGCTAAACAAAGATGAAAGCACTCGTCAAGAGCAGTCGAGAACCCGGCCTTTGGCTGGAAGAGGTCGAAGCTCCGAAGATCGGCATCAACGACGTGCTGATCCGCGTGCATCGCACAGGGATTTGCGGGACGGACCTGCACATCTTCCGTTGGGACGGGTGGGCGCAGAAGACCATCCCGGTGCCGTTGGTGATTGGGCATGAGTTTGTCGGGGAGATCGTGGAAGTCGGTACGAACGTCGCGGACTTCTACCCGGGCGACCTGGTGAGCGGCGAAGGTCACGTGGTTTGCGGGCGCTGCCGCAATTGCCTGGCCGGGCGTCGGCACCTCTGCGCTCGGTCGGCGGGCGTGGGCGTCAACCGGCCGGGGGCGTTTGCGGAGTTCATCGCGCTGCCTATGTCGAACATCTGGCGGCACGACCCTTCGATTGACCGGGACATTGCCGCCATCTTTGATCCGTTTGGGAACGCGGTCCACACCGCATTGTCTTTTCCGGTGCTGGGAGAAGATGTGCTGATTACCGGCGCGGGCCCGATTGGCCTGATGGCGGCGGCCGTCGTCCGCTATGCGGGCGCGCGGTTCGTTGTCATCACGGACGTCAACTCGTATCGGCTTGAGTTGGCCAGGAAGATGGGCGTCAGCGTGGCACTCGACGTCCGGGAAGGCCAGCTGCGCGATGTGCAGAAACAACTGGGCATGCTGGAAGGCTTCGATGTGGGACTCGAGATGTCGGGCAATGGGGCGGCGTTTCGCGACATGCTCGTCAACATGAGCCACGGAGCGAAGATCGCCATGCTCGGCATTCCCGCCGGGGAAATGGCCATCGATTGGAACACGATCATCTTCAACATGCTCACCCTCAAGGGCATTTACGGGCGCGAGATGTATGAAACCTGGTACAAGATGACCGTCATGCTGCAATCCGGGCTGGATATCACCCCGGTCATCACGCACCGTTTTCCTTACGAGGAATTCCGCAAGGGCTTCGAGGTCATGAACACGGGGGAATCCGCCAAGGTCATCCTGAACTGGATCTGACCTCAGCATGATGATCTGAAAGCTGGAGGGGAGACCGG
>JAIQGB010000133.1 GCA_020072905.1 Terriglobia bacterium
GATGCAGCCCAAATGGCCGACCGCGATGCAGGCGCCCAGGTCAGACTCGCCGAGGCGCAGGTCGATCAAGCCCGGCAGGCCGTGGCGCTTGCCGAGAAGCATTCGCGCGATTGCCGGATCGTTTCGCCCATCACCGGCGAAATCGCCCGCAAACTCGTGAACGCGGGAGGCTGGCTCGATGGCTCGGTGCTGCTCTATCGCCTGGTGGACAACCATCGCCTGGAACTCGAAACCTACGTGGCGTCATCCGACTTGGGGGGGGTGAAGAAAGGTCAGAAGGTGCACTTCACCGTGGCCTCCTACCCCGGCGAGACATTCGAGGCCGCGATCACGACCATCAGCAGCGCGGTCGACATCCTGAATCGCTCCGCCACGGTGCGCGCCTCAGTTGCCAACCCCACCGGCAAGCTCAAAGCCGGGACGTTCATCAAAGGACGGATCGTCTCGGGAACCAAGCCCGGGGCGATTGTCGTCCCGGCGGACGCCGTCTGGAGGCGGAGCGGGCAGGTCCCGTACGCCTACGTCGTCGTAAGCAATGCGGCCCAGAAGCGGGAAGTGCAGACGGGCCAAGAGGAAGCCGACGGCATTGAAATCACCTCGGGCCTTGCCGCCGGCGAGACGGTCATCATGGAACAGAACCTCGAGTTGGCCGAGGGGGTCAAGATCGTCCCGAGATCGTAGGTCGTTATGTTTCTCTCGAATCTCTCGATTCGCCAACCGGTCTTCGCCACCATGATGGTGGTGGCGCTGGTCGTGGTGGGGATCTTCTCCTACAGCGAGCTGAAGATCGACCTCTTCCCCAACATCGACATTCCGGTGATCAGCATCACGACAACCTATCCGGGCGTGGCTCCGGAGACCGTCGAGACGGAAGTCACCAAGCGCATCGAAGAAGCCGTCAACCCCGTCGGGGGAATCCGCCACATCAGCTCGGTGACTACCGAGGGCATCTCCAGCGTCGTGATCGAATTCCAGCTCGGCAAGAACATCAATACGGCGCTCCTGGAAGTGCAAAGCAAGATCAACGGCATCCGCAGCCAGTTCCCGGTCGAGGTGAAAGAGCCGGTCATCCAGCAGATCCGTTTTGAGGAGCTGCCTATTCTCTCCGTCGTCGTGCTCTCCCGTACGCTCGACGCCAAGGCGCTTACCACCCTCGCCGAGAAAGTCATCAAGCGGCGGCTGGAGAACATCTCCGGCGTGGGCCAAGTGCGGCTGGTGGGCGCGGCCCGACGCGAGATCCAGATCTTGCTCGACCGCGACAAATTGAGAGCCTACGGGCTGACTTACTTCGAGGTGGCCGCGGCGCTGCGGCGCGAGAACCTCGACATTCCGGCTGGCAAACTCGACCAGGGTGTGCGCGAGTCGCTGGTGCGGGTGGCCGGGCGCGCCAAAGACCCGCGCGATTTCAATGGCCTGATTGTGACGGTGCGCGACGGAGTGCCCGTCACCCTCGCCATGCTGGGGCACGTCGAGGATGGCATCGAAGAGCAACGCAGCTTCTCGCTGCTCGACGGTGAGCCTGCGGTGGCGCTGCAGATCCAGAAGCAAACCGGCGCCAACACCGTGGAGGTTGCGGACAGCGTCAAGACAGGCCTGACGAAACTCCAGGCCGAGATGCCCACGGGGGTCGGGCTGCGCGTCGTGCAGGACAACTCCACGTTCATCCGCGATTCGGTCGAGGACGTCCGCACCACGCTCATCCTGGGCGCGATCCTCACAGTGCTGGTGGTCTTCTGCTTCCTGAACAGTTGGCGCAGCACGGTCATCACCGGCGTGACGCTGCCCATCTCCGTCATCAGTGCCTTCATCATCATGCGCGCCCTGGGCTTCACGCTGAACGTCATGACCTTGATGGGACTGTCGCTTGCCATCGGCATGCTTATTGACGACGCCATCGTCGTGCGGGAAAACATCGTCCGCCATATGGAGCACGGCAGCGACCACATGACGGCGGCCATCGAAGGGACGGCGGAGATCGGCCTCGCGGTGATGGCCACGACGCTCACCATCATCGCCGTTTTCATTCCCGTGGCCTTCATGGGCGGGATCGTCGGCCGGTTCTTCTATCAGTTCGGGATGACGGTGGGCTTCGCGGTGTTGGTCTCGCTGTTCGTGTCGTTCACGCTGGACCCCATGCTCTCCTCGCGGTGGTACGACCCGTCCATCGAAGCGGGCCGCCGCAAGGGTTGGCTGAGTCGGGCGCTCGCCAGCGCCAACCGCCAGTTCGAGAAGCTGCACGGTGTCCTGGAGCGCAGCCTGGAGTGGTCGCTCGGTCATCGCGGTGCGGTGATCGGGGTCGCGGTTCTCTCCATCGTCGTGGCCTTCGCGATCTTTGGGCGCCTGGGGAGCGCCTTCATGCCGGACTATGACCGGGGTGAGTTTCAAGTCTCCTTCAAAATGCCTCCAGGCACGACGCTGCGCGAGACCGCGGACGTGGGCCGGCGCGTGACGGGACTGTTGAAACACTACCCCGAAGTCGCCTACTCGTTCGTGACCATCGGAGCGGGCGGAACCACGCCCGTCAACGAGGGCGCAATCTATGTCAAGCTGAAGCCCAAGCGGGAGCGCGGACGGAGCGACTTCCAGCTTCGCCAGGCCGTCCGCGGGGACTTGGCCCGCTGGCCGGCGTTGCGCTCGATCGTTGGCGAAGTCGAATACATGGCGGGTGAGGGCCAGCCGCTCCAGGTCAGCGTGCGCGGCACCGACCTCACGAGGCTGGACGAAATCGCGGCGCGCGTAGCGGCCAATGCCAGGGCCACGCCCGGCACGGCGGATGTGGACTCCAGCCACGAAGATCCGCGCCCCGAAATCCGTGTGCGTCTGGACCGCAAGACGGCATCGGATCTCGGCCTCGATCTTGGGACCGTCTCTTCGATCGTCCGCGGGCTGATTGCCGGCGAGGTGGTCTCGCAGTTCCAAGACCCCGACGGTGACGCTTATGATGTCCGCGTCCGCCTCGAGGAGGGACAGAGACGCCTGCGCGAAGACTTGGCGGACATCTCCGTGCCCATCATGAATGCGCGGCTGGGTGCAGGCCAGGGCGTGCCGCTCACTCAGGTCGCGGCGCTGGAGGATTCCGAGGCGCCCTCCATCATCCGTCGCCGCGACTTGCTGCGTGAGGTGCGCGTCATGGCCTCCACGCAGGACCGGCCGCTCGGGACCGTCATCGATGACTTGCGAGTGAAGAATGCCCAGTTGCAGCTCCCCCCGGGCATTCAGATCAACTACACCGGGCAGGCTGAAGACCTCGGTGAGACCTTCTATTACATCTATCGCGCCCTGATTCTGGCTGTGATCTTCATCTACGCCATCCTGGCGTCGCAATTTCGCAGCTTCTTCCACCCCCTGGCCATTATGCTCTCGCTGCCACTGTCGCTGGTGGGTGTGGCCCTGTTTCTCTTGGCCACCCACGAGAACCTCAACATCATGTCGATGATCGGGCTCATCATGCTGATGGGCCTGGTCACCAAGAACGCCATCCTGCTCATCGACTACACCAACCGCCAGCGCCGCGAAGGCGAGGACCGCGCGCAGGCGCTGATCCGTGCCGCCAAGGTCCGCCTGCGCCCCATCGTCATGACCACCGTGGCGATGATCTTCGGCATGTTGCCGCTGGCCTTTGAAATCGGCGCCGGCTCCGAAATGCGCGCTCCCATGGCGCGCGCGGTCATCGGCGGCCTCATTACCTCGACGCTACTGACGCTGATTGTGGTTCCGGTCGTCTACACCTACCTCGATGATTGGGGCGCGCGGCTCCTCAATTGGTGGCAAGCCGGGGCGCCCGTCGCCGCTCCGGTTCCTCTGGAAGAAGAGAAGCTCCGCTGAAATTCCCAGTGGCCTCCACCTTCATCTCTACGCGCGTCTATACGACAGGATTCGTGAGCGTGCCGATCTTTTCGATACTGATGCTGACCGTGTCGCCAGATTTCAGGAAGATTGGTGGGGTGCGTCCGGCGCCGATGCCTTCCGGCGTCCCGGTGGAGATGATGTCTCCGGGTTCAAGGGTGAGCGACTGGGAAAGATAGCTCACCAGGTAGGGAATCTTGAAGATCATGTTTGCGGTGTTCGAATCCTGCATGGTCTGGCCGTTGAGCGTGAGCGAAATGCGCAGGATGTGGGGGTCGGGAATCTCCTCGGTGGTCACGATCCAGGGGCCGATGGGCGCAAACGTGTCGCAGCTTTTGCCGCGGAACCACTGCTTGTCGGCCCCCTGCATGTCGCGCGCGCTGACGTCGTTCAAAATCAGGTAGCCCGCGATATGTTCGTAAGCTTTTTCCTCCGGGATTTGCTTCCCGCCTCTGCCCATCACGACCGCCAGCTCCGCTTCATAGTCCACTTGATTGGAATTGGGAGGCAATCGGATGGGATCCCCCGGCCCGCAAATGGTATTGATCGATTTCAGGAAATAGATCGGCTGGGAAGGAACGTCGCTACCGCGCTCGCGGGCGTGCTCGGCGTAGTTGCGCCCCACACAGATGATCTTGCCGGGACGCAAGACGGGAGGGCGCAGGCGCGCCTTCTCGAGCGGCGAAAACAATCCTTTCAATCCGCCCTTGGGGTCATAGGCCCGCGCCAGGCTCCCGGTGACCAGACCCAGCGCCTGGCGCCATGCGGCATCCTGGGCGAGGAGTTCGATCATGCTGCGCGGACCGAAGCCCGCGCCAGCGAGCACCCGATCCGCCGCCTTAAACGCTGGCCGTGCAGCCAAGACGCGCGGGAGGCGCCGAGTAGAAAGCAACTCGAGCGCCTTGCGGACGTCCGCAATCAGTTGACCTTCCACCACGCCGGGGCGGGGCTGATGAGCTGATTCGTAGGTGACAAGTTTCATGGCAGGATCCCGGCAGCGGCTGCGGGCCAGAAAAATCGAGGCCGCGGCGCGCCGCGTGCTTATTGAATTCCGGAGATCACGCGCACGGTCTCGCGCGCCACGATGATTTCCTCGTTCGTGTAGACGACCAGCACGGCGACGCTTGAATCGGGCTGCGAAATCAGCCGATCTTCGCTGGCGGGCCGGTGATTCTTCTCTCCGTCCAGCAATACGCCGAGGAACAGCAAGTCGCGGCAAACCGCTTCGCGAACATGCCAGGAATTCTCGCCGATGCCGCCCGCAAACGCCACAGCGTCCAGGCCTCCCATGGCCGCGGCGAACCCGCCGATGTATTTCTTGATCTGGTAAACCAGAATGTCGATGGCGAGCGCGGCGCGCGGATTGCCCTTCGTGGCGGCCTCTTCGATGTCGCGCAGATCGCTGCTCACCCCGGAAATCCCCAGCAGGCCACTTCTCTTGCAGAGGATTTCGCTCACCTGCGCCACGGTGAGCTTTTCCTTTTCCATGATGTAGAGCACCGCGAACGGGTCGAGTTCGCCCACGCGCGCGGCGTGTTCCATACCCGACTGCGCGGAGAAGCCGAAGCTGGAATCAACCGACTTCCCGTCCTGGATCGCGCAAATCGAGGAACTTCCACCGAGATGACACGACACAAGTCGCAGGCCCTCCGCCGGCCGTCCCAACAACTCCGGCACGCGCTGCGAGATGTAGCGATGTGACGAGCCGTGGAAGCCGTAGCGACGAATCCCATACTTCGCCGTCCACTCGTAGGGAATCCCGTAAACCGCCGCGCGGTCGGGAATGGTGACGTGAAAGCCCGGCTCGAACACCGCCACCATCGGCACGTTTGGAAGGACCTCGCGGAAAATCTCCATCGCCTGGATATAGACAGGGTTGTGCACTGGAGCGACGAGAACGAAATCTTTCATCGCCTCGAGCAGAGCATCGTCCACGACAAAGCTGCCGCGATAGCGAGGCCCGCCATGCACGGCCTTGAAGCCCACCGCGTCAATCGCCGCCGCGTGAGAGCCGCTCTGCAGGTGCTTGAGGAGCTTCTGAATGGCGGCCCGGTGGTCGGGAATGGCGGCCGTCGTTTGCGTCGATTTTCCTTCCGCATCCCACGTCGTGACGACAGCTTGCGCGCTGCCAATACGTTCGATCTTGCCGCGCGCCAGTACCCGCTCGCCATCCATATCAAGGAGTTGATACTTGAGCGACGTCGAGCCGAGGTTGGGAACCAAAACCTTCAAGGCAATTCTCCTTGTAGGCCAACAAGAGACCGGGGACTGGCGGTTAGGGGCTGGGGTCTACGTACGTGGGTCCCCACTTTCGGCTGTCAACTGTCGACTCTTCCGGATCAATTCGCCCGGCGCTGGTGGTATTGGACGAGGAGCGCGAGGGCGATGGAATTAATTTTGGTCTCCGGCGTCTCGGCGCGCGAGAGCAGCACCAGCGGCACCTTGGCACCTACGACGATGCCGCCGGACTTGCCTTGCGCGAAGTAGAGAATGGCGCGGTAGAGGATGTTCGCCGCCTCGATGTCCGGGGCAATGAAGACATCGGTGGCTTCGACGACCGGGCTCTGGATGTTCTTGCGCTCGGCGGCAAAGCGGCTGAGCGGGACGTCCAGCGCGAGCGGGCCTTCGAGGTAGGCACCGTTGATTTGCCCGCGGCGGTTCATTTGCACGAGCGCGGCGGCGTCTACGGTGGCCGGCATGTCCGGGTTGACGAATTCCAGCGCGGCGAGCAGCACCACCTTCGGCTCCGCGATACCCAGCGCGTGGGCCACCATGATGGCGTTGCGCGTGATGTCGGCCTTCTGAGCGAGCGTGGGCGCGATGTGTATGGCGCCGTCCGTCATGATCATCAGCCGCGGAATGTGGGGCACCTGGAACACAATCACCTGGCTGAGCTGGCTGCCGGTACGCAGGCCGCGCTCCTTGTCGAGGATGCCACGCACGAGATTCGCCGTGGTGACCTTGCCCTTCATGAGCAGGTCGGCTCTGCCTTCGCGGACCAAGTCGATGGCCTGACGAATGGAGCCCTCCTCGCCCGTCGTCACCACAAGCGCCTCCTGGCGCAGCGGATAGCCCGCTTTCTTCGCCGCTGCTTCGATCTTGGAGGGACTGCCGACCAGGATGGGTTTTGCCAGCCCCATCGGCTCGGCTTGGGCGAGGCTCTCCAGCACGTCGGGGTCGTGCGCCTCGATGACGGCAATGCGCGCCGGGCCCAGCGCTTTGGCACCGTTGACCAGTTCATTCAGGCTACGAATCAAGCGAAGTATCCTCATGCCGGGACGGTTCGAGAGCCGCCCCGAATCGGTCATCAGCTCGCCGCGGCGGCTCGGTTCATCACGCGGTCTACAATCGTCTTGAATTCGTCTTCGGTGAGCAAGTCTTTCTTTTCGAAAGATTTCTCCTTGGTTAGCCGAAGCATTTCCATCATCTGCTCTTCGCTGGCATCGACGCTGAGCTTCTCGCACCATTCCTGCATGGACGGCATACCGCTGTTCTTGCCGAGCACGATGCCCACCGGCTTCTGGCCGACCAGGTCCGCCGCAAACGGCACATATTCGAGTGGATGATGTTCGCGCGCTTTACGGAAGAAACCGGCAACGATTCCCGACTCGATCTGGTAGACCATGTCGCCGACGATGGGCCGGTTGCCGGGGATGGTGACTTTGGCTTTCTCCAGGATGAAACGGGAGACATCACAGAACATCTCGGTCTTGATCCCAAGGTCGATTCCATATTGGCACTTCAGAGCCAGGACGGTGTCCTCGAGCGGGACGTTGCCGGCGCGTTCTCCCAGCCCGGTCATGGTCACCTGGGCGACGGAAGCTCCCGCGGCGAGCGCGGAAATCGTGTTCGCCACACCCAGGCTGAAGTCCATGTGGCAGTGGATCTCCACGGGCTTCTTCAAGCGCTTCACGACCTTCTTCACCACGTGATAGATCGCTTCCGGCGTGCAGCCGCCGAAGCTGTCGGCGATCGTGTAGGCGTCCATGTGGCCTTCGCTGGCCACGGTCTCGGCGATCTCGAGCAGCCGCTCGATCTCGGTGCGCGTCGAGTCGATGGTGAAGAAGACGGTGTAGAGGCCCGCTTCTTTCGCGGCCAGCGTGGCCTCAATTGAGGACTTCATCGCGCGGTCCACCGTCCAGCCGTAAGCGTTTTTGATGATGTGGTCGCTCGAAGGGATCTCGACGATCACGCCTTTCACGCCGCATTCCTTCGCGGCCTGGATGTCCTGGATCAGGCAACGCGAGAAGGAGAAGATCTCCGCCTTCAATCCCAAGTTGGCGATTTCGCAGATCGCGGCACGGTCCTGGGGCGAGACAGCGGGCATTCCGGCCTCGATGCGATGCACCCCCATGGCGTCGAGCTTCTTGGCGATCTCCACCTTCTCCTCGGGGCGAAAGACCACCGAGGTCTGCTGCTCGCCATCCCGCAGCGTGACATCGTGAATCTTGATTTTCTTGGGGAACTTGAAGTTCTTGGTCACCTCGGGCAGATAGCACCAGGGGCTTACGAACCACTTCTTGGTTTTCCAGGGATGTTGCATTGCGGCCTCCGCGTGGCCTCGCGAAAACGTCCGCCGTGCGCCCGGCTCTGGGCCATGGCCTTCAGCCGCCCTGCGCCGGTGGGCAGATTTCAAGCTGGGCCAGATTTGAACGCGATAGTTTACAGCAGAGCCGCGATTGCCGCCAGTGCCGGGGATCAGCCCGGGAGCCGCTCACGGCCTGTCACTTCTCCTCCAGCTTGAAGGAGTAGCGACCGGACCCCACGTCGAGGACGATGCCGCCGTCCTTCGCCTGGCTGGCGCCGGTGATGCCGGGCGCGCCCGGCACGAACTTGCCATTCTCCCAAATCACGCGGTCACCCTCACGAACCACCACTTCCGTCATTTCCTCTTCTTTGGGAACCACCACGGTTGCCGCGCTGTTTACGGGAATCACGACATCCAAGGTGATCGAGCCGGGCGAGTGCGTCCAAGCGGACGAGACGGTCCCGCGCACGGTTTCGACCGTGGCGCTCGCCCAGGTGAGATCACGAACGATCCGCGGCACAACACGAATGCGCTCGTAGCCCGGCGTCTCCGGATTGATCCCTCCCAGCGCCTGGTAGAACCACGCGCCCACGCTGCCGAACATCGGGTGGTTGTGGGAGTTCATCGAGGGCCCGGTCCTTTTCTCCCAAAGTTCCCACAGCGTTGTTGCGCCGTTGGCGATCATGTAACCCCAGCTCGGATAAGTGGTCTGCGCGGCGAGGTCGTAAGCCAGATCTGCCTGTCCGTCCCGGGTGAGGAGCGGAAGCAGGGACTTGACGCCGATAAACCCCGTCGTCACGTGCGAGTCGTGGGTGTAGACGATGTCGTTGAACAGATTCCCGCTCACGGCTCCTTGAGCCTCTTCAGGCACCAAGTCGAGATAGAGGGCCAGGGTGTTGGCGGTTTGCGTGCCGTTGGCGTAGACGCCGCGTTTGGTGTCATAGAACTCGCGGTTGAACGCCACCTTGATCTGCTCGCCCAGTTGCTGATAGCTCGCGGCGTCGGCAGATCGGCCAAGGAGCGCCGCGATCTTCGCGAGAATCTCGACGTCATAGTAGTAATACGCGTCGGAGACCAGCGCGCCCGGCGTGTGCTCGATTGCCACCCAGTCGCCGTAGTAGGAGTAGCGGAGAACACTGTCGGGGGCCTTCGAGCGCAGAAACTCGACGTATTTCTTCAGTCCGTCGTAGTTCTCTTCGAGGGCGCGGCGGTGGCCGTACTGCTCGTACATGTACCAACAGATGAGGGGATAGGCCGTGCCCCAAGC
>JAIQGB010000134.1 GCA_020072905.1 Terriglobia bacterium
TCGATTTTCACGCCCGATCACCTCCTTGTCGTGGGAGGCGTCAGCGCGGCACCGGCAATCGAAGCCCGAGACAATCCGACTGCACCTCTACGACTCAGTACTCGACCGGGAACAGTGCATACCGTGGGCCAGGGTGGCGTGCGGCCCGGGCGCCGTCGTAACCAGCTGCGGCGCATACGGTTGGGCCCCGCGACGAAACGCCGCCGCGGGGCCCCGTTACGCCATGAGCCCGCCTGGAGCGCGGCACCCTTGGAAGCGATTCCCGTTGGTATCTGCGAGGCGTGGAAACGCTGCTGGCGGAGCAGATCTGCTGCGCCGTGCGGTTCGACCTGCGGCGTCGCGGCCAGCCGACTCCTGCCAACATCGAAGACTGCGCCGGGAAGCAGCTCGAGGAGCTATTCAGCCAATTGCCGGAGTTGAGCCGGTTGCTCGCTTCCGACATCGAAGCGGCCTTCCACAACGACCCGGCCGCCCCCAGCCCCGAGGAGATCCTGCTCAGCTATCCTTGCACTGAGGCGATCAGCGTGCAGCGCCTGGCGCACCGGCTCTACCTTCTCGAGGTGCCGTTCATTCCCCGCATGATGACGGAGGTAGCGCACAACCACACGGGAATCGACATTCATCCCGGCGCCGCCATCGGCGAATCATTTTTCATCGACCATGGTACGGGCGTGGTGATCGGTGAAACCGCCACCATCGGCCACAAGGTTACGCTCTATCACGGCGTAACGCTCGGCGCCTTCAATCCGCTCATCAAGGACGAAACCGGCGAGCCGCGGCGGGGGCAAACCAACAAGCGCCACCCGGATTTGGAGGACCACGTCACGGTGTATCCGAACGCGACGATCCTGGGCGGCGACACGCGCATCGGTCATCACAGCATTGTTGGCGGCAACGTCTGGCTGACTCACAGCGTGGCGCCTTACAGCAAGGTGACGCTCAATGGGTCAGCTCAAGCTGAAGGAAGCCAAGGTCCTCGTGGTGGGGACCGGAGGACTTGGTTAGCCCATCAGCATTTACCTCGCGGCGGCGGGGGTAGGGAAGCTGGGCTTGATAGACTCCGACGTCGTCGAGGCATCGAACCTCCAACGCCAAATCCTGCATGGGACGAGAGACGTGGGGCGACTCAAGGTCGATTCCGCGCGCGACACGCTGCGGGAAATCAACCCCCTCGTTGAGGTCGAAGCTTATAACGCACTCTTGTCCCGCACGAACGTGCTCGAGATCATCCCCCACTACGATATCGTGGTCGACGGGACAGACAACGTACCCCCGCGCTATCTGCTCAGCGATGCCTGCGTGCTGCTCGGCAAGCCCTTCGTCCACGGAAGCATTTTTCGTTTCCAGGGACAGGTCGCGGTTCTTTGCACGAAGGACGGTCCGTGCTTTCGCTGCGCGTTTCCCGCGCCGCCACCGCCGGAAATCGTGCAGAAGATCGCCGTGGGCGGAGTCATCGGCGTGCAGCCGGGAATCATCGGTTGCCTGCAGGCGCTGGAGGTCATCAAGCTGATCGTCGGGAAGGGCAAACCCCTTATCGGTCGGCTGCTGGTCTTCGACGGGGTCAACATGAGGTTCCGAGAGGTGCGCCTGCAGAAGGACCCCGATTGCTTGGCGTGCGGGGCTCATGCCACGATCACGCGCGATTTGCCGGATTACGAGGCCTTCTGCGGCCTTCGTCCTCAAGCGGCATCACCGGCGCCAAAGGCCGAAATCATACCGAACGAGCTGGCAGGTCTCCTGCGCGAAACGAAGCCGCTGGTGCTGCTTGATGTCCGTGAGCCTGCGGAATATACGGATTCGCACATTCCCGGGGCACGCTCCATCCCTCTCGCCGAGTTGCTTTTTCACGTGCACGAGTTCACCTGGGCCGATGACATCGTCGTCTACAGTGGCGCCGACACGCGCGCCCAGCAAGCCGCCGAGCGCCTGCGTAAATTCAAGTTCCGGCGTACACGCGTGCTCACGGGCGGCTTCCAGTCGTGGCTGAAGGCCGCGTAGCGATTCGAGGTCCAATCTCTACATTCCTGCACAGAGTCGTCGAACCGGTCAGTTTCCCAGACGCCGACTTCGCAGTCAATCGACCGCCGACGTCAGGGGAGGGCGTCCAATGCGCTGGGGTAATTTCCGGAGGAGTGGCGATCCGGGAATTTAGGACGATCTGTCAATTCAGCGCGGTTTTCACGTCGAACATCTGCGTTGTAGTCTGAGGGGTCCGCTTGAAGTGAATGCCCTTGTGGTATATTTCCAGTATGAAAAAAGCGAAATCCGGTGATCGCGGTTCGGCCGCGATGGGCGACGCCATTCCGAAGAGCGTGGACGAATACCTTGCAGGCATCCCGGAGCCGGCCCGCAGCACATTGCAGAGGGTTCGCGCGGCGATTCGGTCCGCTGTGCCGCCGGAGACCACGGAGGCCATTTGGTATCGGATTCCCACGTTCAAGTACAAAGGGCCGCTGGTGGCGTTCGCCGCGTTTTCAAACCATTGCAGTTTTTTCCCTATGAGTTCCTCTCTGATCGAGGCGTTCAAGAACGAACTCAAGGGCTTCCCCACATCCAAAGGCACCATCCGCTTCCCTGTGGACAAGCCTCTCGCGGCCGCTCTTGTGAAGAAGCTGGTAAAGGCGCGGATCGCGCAGAACGAGCAGAAGAAGCGGCGTTGATCGGGCTGCCTTCGAGACCAGGTAATGACTCGAAGACGGTCGGGTGGCCCCCGTTGCTCGCCGAAAGTCGCCCAGCGTTTGCCGATCGCACTGCGAATGGTTTGCAGGATACTTGGAATAAACCTTGTCATTTTTGAAGAGCGGGGCGTCACCGGCGTGTATTTCGCCCTCTTCGGAAGCCCACCCTGCCTCAGCTTTGCGGAGAGCGCGACTTTCGCATAGAATAGCGCCTCGCAATCGAACGGGCTTTGGTTTCGAGAAAAGAAGTCTGTGTGTATCAAGCGTGGCAGGGTTGGTAAATGCCGCGTGCGCGGATATGACGATTGCATAGGGAGGTTCCACATGGCGTTGAAATTAGGAGATGCGGCGCCCGACTTCAAGCTCGCGTCGGCGACCGGGGACAAGCAGGGCGAGTTTCAGCTTTCCGCCCACAAGGGCAAGAATGTCGTCATCTTTTTCTACGCGCTCGATTTCACCCCGGTCTGACAGAACGAGCTGTCGGCAATCCAGGCGGACCTCGCCCAGTTTGCCGACGTGAACGCCCAGGTCGTGGGCGTCAATACGGATTCGGTTCCGTCACATATCGCTTTTCAGAAGTCACTTGGTGGGTTGAGCTATCCTCTGGCCAGTGACCGGTGGCCTTATGCCGAGACCGCCCAGGCGTACGGGATTTTCCCCGCCTCGAAGCACCCGGTCCCCTTCATCAACGACCGAGCCGTCTTCATTGTGGACAGAAACGGGAAGGTTGCTTGGGCCAAGGTTTACGAGCTCAAGCAGCAGCCCGACATTGCGGAAATTCTGGATGCCCTGAAAAAGCTTCCCTGACGTTCAAGCGTCGGTGGTGCGCGGCAGGCTATGAACCTTGCGGCAGGCGTCAAACGCTATCTCGAAGTGGCCGGGGGGTTTGACCGGCCGCTGCATCTTTCGCAGTTCGAGCTCCCCAAAGCCGAGGTCGAGAAGCTCGTCTCAGCCTGGGACGAGGACTACCAGATCAGCCGGTACATGCTGCTCTCGCGCGAAAGGGAAGAGGAACTGGCGGCATTTCCTCCCGATCAGCGCGTCTTCCTTATCAACGGTTTCGAGTGCACCCACCTGACGTTCCACCCGGACATTCAAAAGTTGGTATGACGAGACGGAGAGAAAGTATGAGCCGGCCCCCTTCCGGCGAGGGCCGGCTGTCCTTCGTCCAAAGTCGCGCCATGGTGGGCGGCGGTCAATAGCCGCACGGGCAGTTGCACATGCCGCCGCGAGCCATGCGTCCGGCTCCTCTCCCCGGGCGTCCGCCGCCGGGGCCGCCGCCGCGCATGCCCATGCCTGCCGGGGGAGGAACGGCCACTCCGGCAGAGCGGAGCGAGCGCCGCAGCTTCCGGTACTCAGCGCGGTCACGGACGAGATGATCCTGCGCCGCATCGGTCTGATCGCTGTCCCAACCGTATTGCGTGATCGCCGCGTGCATGGCGTCACGATCTTTTTGGAACTGCTGACCAAGCTTCGTGAGTTCGTCGAGCTGTTTCTGTTGTTCGGCAGCGACTTGCGACGCCGACTGTGGATCGGGTAAGGGTGATTGCGCACCGGCTACCGCCCACCCGACGACGAGTATTGCGCCGCCGAGTATGGCTGTCAGTTTCCACGTCAAAGGTCGGATCATTGTCTGTTCTCCTCTCGATATTTCAGGATGAGGCATTTGCGGTCTTGCGCCCGCGACCGTCACACTTCAGGGGCTAGTGCGGTCCACGTCCGCCGCCGCCCCCGCTTTGTTGCCCGCCCGAGGAACCCGCGCCGGACATCCCGCGGCGCGTCCTACCCTAAGAACACGGTGAGGAGAGAACAGTTGCGGCGACAAAATGTACGGGTGGAGGAGGATGTCAAGCGGATGGGTGCAAGGTGGCTTGGTAGGGGCGAGGCGTTGTGTGGCGGCAATTGTCGGCGGCCGGCGGGATCGCCGAGGGAGAGGCTTGCTCCAGCGTCATTCCCAGAAGTGCGCAGAGTCTGTGGTTGTTTCAGCAGTTACAGAGCGCCACCGGCAAGGCTGAAAGCAAGTACGGCGAGGACAATTAGAGTGACGATGACGTACAAACGGTCGCGCTCCATGGTAAAGGCGAAAACCGAGAAGGCCACACGCGCCAAAGGCGTGGCGAGCAAGATCAGAAGTCCAAGCTGAATGATGCCGCGCCCTTGCAGTCTGACGGCCTCTGCGAGGACGCCAGAAGGCGTGCGCAGGTCTGTCGGCTCCCCGCGGAACACAGCGTAGTGTGGGGCCGCGGATCCGTGGCGAACCAGAAAGATTCCTCCCCCCACCAGCACCACCGCAGCGGCGAGCAGGACTCCCGCCCGGAGCAGGTTGCCGATGATTACCTCTACTCGATGATCGGTCCATCCGATGGAGCGATGGGTCACCTTAAAGCCTCCCGGAAAGACCGTGATAGATCATTTCAATCGCCAAGACGCCGACGACCACGCCGAAGACCAGTCGTAGGACGCGGGTTCGCGCCCCGCTCAGGACCCGCGCCCCTAGGATCGAGCCCGCGAGGACGCCCAGCATGACCGGCATAGCGAGCCCCGGGTCGATATATCCGCGCCGCAAGTAAACGCCCGCGCTGGCTGCGGCGGTCACGCCAATCATGAAGTTGCTGGTGGTGGTCGAAACTTTGAAGGGTAGTCGCATCGCCCGGTCCATGGCGATGACCTTGAGCGCCCCGGAGCCGATGCCGAGCAAGCCAGAAAGCGCGCCGGCGCCGAACATCAGCCCGAATCCCGCCGGGACGGCGTGGACGTGGTAGCTCTTCGGCCCGTCGGGAGTCGGGTAGCTGGAATCCATGCGGAGGAGCGTGGCGAGCCGGTCAGGCTGGCTGACGGCCGCCGGCTCGGGAACGCCCCGGCTGGACACGTACGCGGAGTAGAGCAGCACAATCCCGAAGATCACTGCGATCGTGGTCGTGGGGAGTCTGGTGGCCAACGAAGCACCGACCACGGCGCCCACGGTGGTGGCAATTTCGAGGAACATTCCGATCCGGATATTGGAGAACCCTTCCTTCACGTAGGCGGCGGCGGCTCCCGAGGAGGTCGCAATCACCGACACCAACGTGGCGCCCACGGCGTAGCGAATATCGATGCCAAACGCCAGCGTTAGGAGAGGGGTGATGATGATTCCCCCTCCCAGGCCCGTCAGCGCCCCCAAGAACCCCGCGACCAGTGAGCCCACCCAGATCAGAAGGGTCAGTTCGAGCGTGTTCAAGCAGCATCTCCGCAGAGCCGGAGTGAGCCGCGATTCTAGCACCACGCCGGGGCAGAAGTCACAGGGGTGTTTGGGGCCCGGGGAAGGGTCGCCTCCGCCGCGTGGATGGACCACAGGGCGCCCACGGGCGAGATGGACCGTCGAGAGAGCTCGGTCCGATCGCAGGGGGGCAGCTTGTGGCGTTCCAACTTTTTGGGGCTATGCGTCCCGGCCCGTGCACCAACCTCCTTTCGGTGCTTCCGGCTATCGAAGATTGGGCTAACAAGTTGGAACGGCATTAGTCGATGTACTTGCTGTAGTTGTCGATGGTGAGGAGGGTGCCCGCTGTCAAGCGGGCAGATTCAATCGGATTTGCAGGGGCGCGCTCCGGTGGCACCGAGATGGCCTGGATTCCCTTTAAGCCTTCGCGGTCGAGCGGCGAAGTACCCCTAGCGGCTTCTCAATGCCAGGGCGAGCTGGACCTTACGATTCCACAAAGCTCGGCCGCGGACCCGAGGTGCGGACTTCGTCCGGGGCGTCACTGTAGTCTTCAAAATTCCGCACGAACCGTTCCGCCAGTTCCCGCGCCTTGGCATCGTAGCTGTACCCATCATTCCACAGACCGCGTGGTTTGAGGACTTCTGAAGGGACTCCCGACACCTCGGTGGGGACGTGAACCCCGAAAACCGGATCCTGCTCAAACTTCGCTTCAGCCAGTTGCCCTCTCAGCGCGGCGCGAATCATCGCCCGCGTATGGGCGATTTTGATCCTCTGCCCGACCCCGTACGGGCCACCCGTCCAGCCTGTGTTGACCAGCCAGCAGGCAGCCCCGTGTTTGGCGATCCGCTCCCCCAGCATCTCCGCGTAGACCATTGGGTGAAGGGTCATGAAGGGCGCGCCGAAGCAGGCGCTGAAGGTCGCCTGTGGCTCACTCCCGATCCCCTTTTCCGTCCCCGCCACCTTGGCAGTGTAGCCGGAGAGGTAATGGTACATGGCCTGGGCCGACGTCAGCTTGCTGATGGGCGGCATCACGCCGAATGCGTCGCAGGTCAGCATAATTATGTTTTTCGGATGGTCGCCGACTCTGCTGGGTGCGGAGCCGTTGAAATGAGAGATCGGGTAGGCGGCGCGGGTATTCTCAGTCAGCGAATCATCGTCGAGGTTGATCATGCGCGTCTCGGTGTCGAGGGTGACATTTTCCAGAACTGTCCCGAAACGACGCGTGCAGGCATAGATCTGTGGCTCGGCTTCCGCCGACAGCCGAATGACCTTGGCATAGCAGCCGCCCTCGAAATTGAAGATGCCACGGTCACTCCAACCGTGCTCATCATCGCCGATCAAATGGCGCTCCGGATCGGCGGAGAGCGTGGTCTTGCCGGTTCCCGAAAGGCCGAAGAAGATCGCAACGTCCCCGGCTGTGCCCACGTTGGCTGAGCAGTGCATGGAGAGGACATTGACCTGAGGCATCAGGTAGTTCATCACCGAGAACATGGTCTTCTTCATTTCTCCGGCGTAGCTTGTGCCGCCAATGATTGCAAGGCGTCGGCCAAGGTTGAGAATGATGAATGCCTCGGAGTTCGTCCCGTCCAGTCTGGGAACGGCATGGAACTGGGGCACGTCGATCACCGTGAACTCGGGCACATGGTCGACAGCCTTTCCCTTTTCCGGACGAAGGAATAGCGAGCGCGCAAATACGCTGTGCCATGCCGTGCCGGTGAGGATGCGGATGGGCACGCGGTATTGGGGGTCAGCGCCCGCAAAGCAATCCTGAACGTAAAGGTCCTTCATCTGCAAGTAGGCAAGCAAGCGGTGATAGAGAGCATCGAACTTTGCGGGGTCAAAAGGCCGGTTTACCTTTCCCCACCAGACCTGATGCTCGCTGGTTTCCTCGCGGACAATGAACCTGTCATTGGGCGAGCGGCCCGTGTGGTGGCCGGTGGTGACGGCCAGAGGCCCCTCGTGGCAGACGAGGCCCTCGCGCCGCCGTACGACGTGTTCGTAGAGGGCCGCGGTGGGGAGATTCCAGAAGACATCGTTGACGTTATGAATCCCGTACTGCTCGATGCCGTATCGGCTGGAACGGTCTCCGACTTCTTGCATGCAATCTCTCCCTGAATTGCGCCGGCCTCCGGGCCAATGGTGTTCTTCCTTCGCAGAATCAGCTCATCCTGCTCCACCGGGAATTCCCGTTTTGACCTCCGGGCTGGCTGCCAATATATGCATCACCGCCACCTACGGCGATAGCCAGCCAAGCCTGTGGTGCTTGCAGCCTTCGCCACCGAAGGTATGACCGCTCCGTGAAACCCGCCAAGCGGTTGTATGCCAAGCTCCGTCCCGTATCAGCCAGGGCCAACAAGGAACGAACAGAGCCCTTTCCCAAGCATGCACGTCTCCTGCCGACCGTCCGGTCGGCTTCCGGTGTCTCTTCCCACACTACTTTGCTGCGGACGGGAAGGCAACGTGTCCGCGTCCAAAACTGGGTCAATTTGTCATCGAAAATTTTTATGCTGTGCCGAAGTCTTAGTGATAGCAAGCGGGCTAGCTGTCTGCTGAGGCGGCGACCGGATTCGAATGCCACCCCGAGGGCTGCTGCATATCCGCGAGGGTGGGAGCAGCCAAATCCAACCTTCTGTCGTCTCGTGGTAGCATAGGTTAGGATCGCGTGTTTTCGAGGGCTAGGATGAGGGTGGCGATTAGCGGCGCGGCGGGGCTCTTCGGTCATGGACTGCTCCAAGTGTTCTCCAGGCAGCACGAGGTTTTTGCGCTCACTCGCTCCGAGGCCGACATCACCAAGGCCGAAGCTGTGCGGACTGCTCTCCGAAGGATCGCGCCTGAGGTTGTCGTCCATTCTGCCGGAATTCCCGACCTGGATATCTGCGAAGCCGATCCCGCGAAGGGGTTCCTGGTGAATTATCACGGCACACGCAACATCGTCGAGGTGGCGCGCGAGCTGGGTGCGGCGGTAGCCTACGTCTCGAGCGATGCGGTGTTCGACGGCAAGAGCCAGACGCCCTACACGGAAACGGATCCCACCCTCCCACCTACGGTCTACGGTCGTACGAAGCTGCGCGGGGAACAGGCGGTCAAGACGCTGCCGGCACACTGGATCTTTCGTGTTTCAGTGCTGTTCGGGCCAGGGAAGGCGAATTTCGTGGGGAAGGGACTGCGCAAGATCGCGGCGGGCGAGTCTTACGTGGTGGCCGTGGACCAGGTAGGCTCGGCCACTTATACCGTCGATGCCGCTGCCAAGATCCTGGAGGTCGTCGAGGCCCGCCGCTACGGCCTCTATCACCTTTCGAACCAGGGCGTCTGCAGCCGCTACGATCTTGCGGTCAAAGCTGCGCAACTCGCAGGTCTGGATGCGGACAAAGTAATCGGTAAACCCGATGCGCAGATGGGCCGCCGCGCCCCGCGCCTGAAATATGCCGGGATGGCGATGGTGGCCCTCAAGCAGGCGGGATTCTCTCCCCCGCGCCCCTGGCAGGAAGCCCTAGCGGAATATGTCGAATCCTTGGGACCGTTCCGCTGACTTTCCCGGCGGGGAACGGCCCTGCCCCGAAGTTCTGGTCTCCGCCCACCACGCACAACCGGGCCACTCAGGCATTCGAAGTGGCGGCCGCGGGGAACGGGCATGATGTGGGGAATGGCCAGACTGGTCAGGATTTGGCGTGGTGGGGAGAGGTGTTAAGCCCGAGAATGCCGCGCAACTGGCTGAAGAGCTCGGGCATTAGGCGGTCGTGGGGTATGTGGGGGAGGAGATGGCGACTGAGAAGCTCCATCGTCTGTGCGTCGGTTACCTCGCCAGTGATGACGAGAACCCGCCCGATCAAGTGGGGGCTGATCTCCTTGATCTGCGACATGACTTCCTCAGCACCGAGATTGCTACAGCGCAGATCGACGAGGACTGCGTCAAAACTCTCGCGACTGACCATTGAAAGCGCTTGCTGCCCGGTGTATGCCACATCGCCTTCGCAACCCAGGCCGGCCAACAGGACAAAGAGGACGTTGCGGATGGAAGGTTCATCCTCAACAATCAGAACCTTACGTCGTGCCGACCCGGTCACCACGGAACCCCTCGTTTTTATGCCACTACTCGACAAGACTTTCAAAGTGCAAGAAGGCCGCCGGCCTGGCAGCCCTAATCCAGACTCCAGACTAGATACCTGACAGATGTCGAAAAGTCAAGTCTTTTCAATCAGTTCTGTATGTATATTTACTACACAGTAAGTTTTGCGCACTTATATCTTCAAAAGGGCACAGGCGCTCACTGGCATTCCTGCCAGTCTCTCGGGGCACGCGCCGAGCGGGGTCAGTCGCAACGAAGGGCTTGCACGGACTCAGGCCACAGTGCGCGCCGGGCGGGATAGTGCCCAAAGAAGATGCCCACCTCGGCTGAGAGCCCCAAAGCAAAGGCCACGGAGAGGGGCGAGACAGGAATCTCGACATCGAACGGGGCTGTCACCAGCGCCCCGGTGACCAGCAGCG
>JAIQGB010000135.1 GCA_020072905.1 Terriglobia bacterium
GCTTCCGCGACAAATCGAACATACGCCGGTTCATTGCGCTTCCCGCGATGAGGTACCGGCGTTAGATACGGTGAATCCGTTTCGACAAACATATTTTCCAACGGCACTTCACGCACCACGTCGCGAAGACTGTCTCCGTCGCGCGCGCGGACCAACCGGTACCGAATGTCCGGCTCCATGACATGCTTGAACCGATGACCCCAGTGCGGGCGGGAGAAAACCTTTTCGAAGGACGGGGGGCGCAGGTCCACCGAGAAATCACCCAGCAGCCGGTTCAGGGGCTGGTCGGGAGCGCGCAGGCTGGTGCCGTAGTGCGTGGCGCGCAGCCCCAGGGAAGGCGTCACATGAAACCCCAGGAAGGGCTTGGTGCGGAGAGTGACCTCGGGATGGAAATCCAGCCGCTCCGAAAGCTGCGGCGTGATGAAGGCCGGCTCCGTCCGCCCCACACCGGTCGCCGAGAAATCGAAGGCGAAGTAGAACGGCGTGTTCCCGACTTGCCGGTCCATCCCGGAAAATGAGGCGCTGGGCGTCTGCCGGATGATGACGGAGTTCCCCGGCACACGCTGCGCGGACAGGAAGTTTTGGTAGCGCGAGGCGAAGAAGTCCAGGCTGTAGGCGCCGAAGTTCTTGGTCGCAAATCCTCTCTGATGGACTTCCGAGGTGACGGCCTGCGCGAAGTTGTCGGTAAACGTCAAGCGATAAGCGAGCGAGGTGATGTAGTCCACATCCACCACCCCACGAAACCCCTTCCCCAAGTCCTTCGCCTGACCAATCACGCGCAGGCTCTGGCCCGGCGCCCGGGACTGGCGGAGGGGGCCGCTGCCCTTGTCGTTCACGCCGGAGTATTCCACCAGCACCTCGGTCGTGGCGCTCGGGCGCGCCCGGAAGCGCCCGTTACGTGCCACACCGCGGATGCTGTAGTTCTCAAGACCCACCAGGAGATCGGCGCTGGGGTTGATGGCCCAGAAGAAGCCTCCGCCAATGATGAAACCTTTCTGCGAGGAATTGCCGATATGCGGGAGGAGGAAGCCGGTCTGCCGCGGGTGGCGGGCGATGGAATTCACAGTGACGGGCGAATAGAAGATGGGAATGCGCAACAGGCGGAAAAGAGAGTTGTGCGTTACGACCTTGTCCCCGACCTCCACCCGCGCCCGACGCGCGGAAATCGACCACCCCGTCTCTTCGCAATCGCAGGTCGACACGTGCGCGTGGAAGGCAATGTAGGTCGACGCGCTTTGCCGCTCCAAGCGACGGGCGCGCACGTAAAAGGGATTCTCGGTCACGAGCATTCGAGGACGGGGAGTGATTTTGGCCCGCAGTGTCCCTCGACCGTTCGAGAACCAGCCCATGCCCGTCTGCACATTGTAGAAGGCCTCATCGGCTTCGAGCCGGCTCCCGGAATCCGCAAAGGTAACGTTGCCGCGGGCCTGCACGTTCCCGTTGGACTCGTCGAAGCTCGCCTCGTCGGCGGTGAGCTTCATGTCCTGGAAGGTCACCTCAACGTGCCCGCGAAGGTGATAGACGTTCCTGTCCTTTTCCTGGGAATCGGCGCGGATGTTCACCGTGGTCTGCCGATCCTGCAACTCAAGCGGGACCCCCGGTTGCTGCCCGCAGAGTCTCGACGCAGCGCCTGCCTGGAGCACCGCCAGAACTGCCAGCATCGCCCACCGGACGCGCGCCTGAAACGGAAGCCTGACGGAAAAGTGAGCCATGGGAACGCAGAAGCTGTCCATTTTACTCGAAAGCGCTTGGTTCCACCGTACGGTTTTGCTAAGATGCCAGAAGTGGTCTAGAACGCTGCCTGGAGGTTTTTGGCGCCCCGGTGAAGTGCTCCAAGTGCGGGTTTGTCAGCTATCCCGGTCTTACCCACTGCAAGAAGTGCGGTCACTCCTTTTCTCCCCCAAAACCGCGAGGGGAAGCAGGCAAGGACCCGAGTCCGCCGCCACTCTCGGCTGGGCTGCCAGCGGAGAGTTCTCCTCCCGCCGGGGAAGAAAACCCTTCGGCTCCTGGTCTTCCACCCGCGATTCCGCCAGTGCTCACGGCGCCCGAGCCCGTGGGGTGGGAGGAAACTGCCGAGGCCGGGCTTGGCCCGTCCATCCCGGGCCCCGAACCGCCCCCCTCTGAACCTGTCCGCCCCTGGCGCGAAGAGCTCAGCGAACGCGTCGAGGACTTCCGGCGGCGGCGGGAGCGTTTGAAGGGAAGCTTCGATCACAGCCTGAGCCTCGAATTCGACTTCCCTCATGCGCCCGGCGACGAGCCCAATGCCCCACTCGACTCCGAGCCAGCTGATCCCGAAGAGAGTGAAACCGAGTGGGACTTTGAGCTCGACCACCCGTCGGCGCTGGAGGGTCCGTCCTCGCGGCTGGACTCGCTGACGCTCGACCGCCCTGCGGAAGGGCCTGGAATCCTCCAGGAAACAGAATCCGAGACTGTGGAGGCTAGGCCATTACCCGCCCCACAGCCGCCGGTGGAGATCGTTCTTGACTCCTCGTTGACCAGTGATGAAAGCGACCGAGAAGCCGTTCCGATGACGCTCCCTCTGGCGCCCATGGGGAGGCGGTTCCTCGGCGGGCTCATCGACGCGCTGGTCCTGCTAGTTTCGGCAGGCCTTTTCGCCTTGATCTATTGGCGCGCCGGCGGCCGGCTTACGCCTAATCCCTTAAACTTGGCCGTGGTGGGGCTTATCGGAGTGTTCATCTCCCTGGCCTACTTCGGCATGTTCACGGCCTTGACATCCACGACGCCGGGGCTGCTCTGGGTGGGCATCGAAGTGAGGAATTTGCAGGGAAACCCTCCCACCGCCCGCCAGGCCTTCTGGCGCGCTTTCGGATATACGGTCTCAACGAGCGCCCTGCTGCTGGGTTTCGTTTGGGCGTTGGTCGACAGCGAGGGTCTCACTTGGCACGATCGCATGTCGGATACGTATCTGACCAGCGTCGAGGGGATGGAGGCTAGTCCGCAGTCGACAGTCGACAGTTAGCAGTTCAGGTTCGAGTAAGAAACCCTGTTGCCGCTCGACTGCCAACGATCGACTGTCAACTGTTGACTGCTTCAAGCCATGGGCAAAGGCCGCTTCCTCAATCAGAAACTCGGCAAACGGATGAGCCGCAAGTTCGACCTGCTCAAATCCCAGCTTGCCGGCCAGCGCCCGGGCCATCCCGCTAAATCCGACGACGTCCGCCTGCCTAAGAAAGGCGCTTCCCGAGAAGGAAAACCGGGAGCCTGAGGGCCCGCAAACCGGCCCCCAACTTGCATTTTCGGGGGGCGGAGCAAAGCTGGTATATTACTTGAAGCACATGAAACGCCAGCAAAAACGATGAGCTTACCAAGGAGGACTCCATGCGCCTATCACGGGTTGTCTGTTTTGTGTTTCTTTTCGGCTTCCTGACCTCGCTTGCGTTTGCCGCCGACATCACGGGAAAGTGGGCGAGCAAGTCCGATCAGGGCCCGCAGTGGGTTTTCAACTTCAAATCCGAGGGCAGCAAACTAACCGGCACGATGGTGGGCAGCGACGGCAAAGAGCGTCCCATCAACGACGGGAAGCTGGAGAGCGACGCCCTCTCTTTCACGGTGGATTCCGAGTGGCAGGGCGAGGCGATCAAGCTGGTGATGAAGGGAAAGGTCTCCGGAGAAGAAATCGAGCTTCGCGTCGATACCGACGATGGGGCTTGGGGCACGGACCTCGTTCTCAAGCGGTCGTCATCTTGACGATCTCGCGCGGGGGCCGCACCGGTGCCCGTCGCGGGGCTGCTACCAACCGCTCCCCAGCCGTTGAGGCTGCAACTGCTACGGCGGACGAGACCGAACACCTCAGGCAGCCTGGGCGCGCTGCAAGCATCTAACCCCTGAGACACTTTGCCCCGTTGCGGTCATGGTTGTGGCGGGCAAGGCGTGATAGAATGCATAGGTTGAGGGAATCAGCCCAGGGCTGAGAGGAGTCGCTTTACCAATGAGCAATCGCGTTCGGGCGCTATTGATCACGACCTCCTGCGTCGTGATTTTCTACGTTGTGCTGGGCGGGTTGCTTGGCAAGAACGACACGACGGGCGAGAAGACTTACCGGAACCTCGGCGTCTACAGCGAAGTCCTCTCCCGCATCAAGAGCGACTACGTCACCGAGCCGGACCTGAAAAAGGTGACGGGGGGCGCCATTCGCGGGCTGCTCGAAGCGCTCGATCCCTATAGCACGTACTTCACCCCACAGGAATACCAGGAATACTTGAAGAGGCCGGACGCGGGCCCCGCCAGCGTGGGTATTTTCCTCGCCAAGCGGCTCGGTTTCGCCACGGTCGTTTCCGTGCTCCCCGGGAGTCCGGCGGAGAAGGCGGGAGTGAAACCCGGCGACCTCATCGACCGCGTGGAGAATTCCCCCACGCGAGAGCTCTCCGTCATTCAGATCCAGCGACTGCTGAACGGCTCTGCGGGAAGCACGGTGGCCGTGACGCTGGTTCACGAGGCGCGCGGCGACCCACAGAAGGTGGAGATCACCCGCGCCGTGTTGAACGATCCGCCCGTCGTCTCCAAGATGGTCGAGGAAGGCGTGGGTTACATTCGCGTGGCGAGCTTCAACAAGGGGAAAGCCGCCGAGATTGCCGCAAAGGTTAAGGAGCTCACCGCTGCGGGCGCCGAGAAGATTGTCCTCGACCTGAGAAATTGCGCCGGCGGCGAAACCGAAGAGGCGGTCGAAACCGCCAGCCTCTTCCTCGAAAAAGGCCTGGTCGGCTACCTCCAGGGACAGCGCTACCCACGGCAGGATCTAAACGCCAAACCACCTTCGCATGTGTGCCCTCTACCTCTAGCCGTAATGATTAATCAGTCCACCGCCGGGCCGAGCGAACTGGTGGCTTCGGCTGTGGAGGGCAACAAGCGCGGCGAAGTCGTGGGAGTGCGCAGCTTCGGCGTGGGTGTTTACCAGAAAATGATTACCATGGACGATGGCTCGGCCTTGCTGCTCTCCGTGGCCAAGTACTACGGTCCGGACGGAAAATCCATCCAGGACAACGGCGTTACGCCCAGCGTCGTCGAAACACCGGCCGAAGATTCGGCGAGCGCCGACGACGAGGACAACGAAACAACCGAGCCTGAGCATTTTGGCGACAAGGACGACCAGCAGCTCCACAAGGCCATCGAAATCCTGAAGCCGAAATCCCCGAAAGCCGCCTGAGCGGTGGCCAACTCCAAACTTCAGCGCAGCGACTCTGCCTCGCCGGCACGTCCGGGAATTCCGGCCCCCGCCCGCGCCACCCTTCTGCGGCGCCTGACTCTCGCCTTCCTGCTCGTCTCGACGACCATCATGCTCGAGGGGTGTAGCTGGTTCGCCCCCAAAAGCCCGCGCCTGAACGATGCCGAGCGCCGCCGGATCGCCTTGCGGATCCGAGAAGCGATCGAGCAGGCCGGAGGCAAGCAGGTCTGGGTCAAGGTTCCACCCTCTGCGCCCTTCCCCCCTTCGAAGGCCGACGTGGCCACGGAAGTTGTGGTGACATCGGCCGAGTTTCCCGCCATTCTCGCGGCGCTGGAGCGGCAAGCCAAAGCGAGCGACCTGGAGGTCAAAGCCCGGATGAGCGTCAGCTCGAAGGTAGGGCGGAAGGCGGACACGCGCCTCTCTCAGAAGGGCGTCCCGGCGGGTCGCTGGCTGCTACGCGAAGTTCCCGAGATACGCCGCGCGGCGATCATCATAGACGACCTCGGGCAGGACCCGGAAGCCGCGAAGAAGTTGCTGGCGCTTCGCTATCCCATCACCTTTTCGGTGCTCCCGCACCTCGCCCATTCCACTTCCACGGCGGAGGAGGCGCACCGCGCGGGCCGCGAGGTGATGCTGCATCTGCCCATGGAACCGGATTCCGCCGCCCGGCCCGGCCCGGGCGAGATCCGCGTGGGGATGCGGCCTGCGGAGGTGGCACGCATCATCGACGAGGATCTGGGTTCCGTCCCTCACGTCGTGGGGGCCAACAATCACATGGGCTCACGCGCGACGACGGATGCTCGTCTGATGGCTGCCGTGATTCAGGCGCTCGCCGATCGCCGCTTGTTTTTCGTCGACAGCAGAACGACGCCCGCCAGCGTCGCGCTCGACGTAGCGCGCCGCCAGGGCCTGCCCACCTTCTATCGGTCCGTTTTCCTGGACGACACCGAAACCGTGCCCTACACCCTTGGCCAGCTTCGTGAGTTCCGCCGGGTGATCGAAGAACACGGAGTGGCGCTCGCTATCGGCCACCCGTACTCGAGCACGCTGGCAGCCCTCGCGCACTTCCTGCCCGAACTGGAGCGCGATGACATCCAGTTGCTCCCGGCCTCGCAACTCGTGCGCCTGCCGGAAGTCGCCCGGCTTTCCCCGCCCCGCGCCGCCCCACACTGAGGCTCTCAGAAGAGGTCGGCTGGCGTCTTCAGCCTCGATCTGCCGGGCTCGAACGCGCGGCGGCCGTCTGGCCACAAAAAGGGGGACCCGTTCAGGCTGTCAAGGAGACCGGAGGTCACCGCAAGGTGATCCGGGGATTCCCGGTGTTGGGGAGATGCGCGGCTAGTTTTCCGTACCCGGCAGGTTGAACGTGACGTCGCGGTCCAGACGCATTCCGACCAGCGACCCGGCGGTCAGCGCTGCTTGTTTGCCCCGCGGCAGGAGAACGGCAGCGAGCACGCTGCCGGCGCCCGCGGCAATGGCCGTACTGATGCCCCCCGCCGCTCCCGCAGCCGTGCCGACACCGATGATGGCAGCCTGTTTCTTACGCGAGGGCCCGCGCCCCTTGAGTTCGCCTTCGACTCCCACTGTGGAATCCTCGCCGCCTTCGCTCGAGAAGATTTCTGTCAGTGAGCCGACGATGGCGACCTTTTCGCCATTCGGAAGTTCCACCGTATCGAAGACGACATAGAGGTAACCGCCCTTCCCTTTTCGGCCCGCCTCTTTGACTTCCCCGACGTGACCGTCGATGCGGACGCCCTTGGGCAGGACCTCACGGTCCTCCACGGCCACCGGATCAATCAGGGTGGTCAACACGCGGTCGCCGGCCTTGGAGGTCTTGGAGTTGATCGTGCTGTGAAGTTGTAGCTTGAAT
The DNA here is from genome assembly GCA_020072905.1 of Terriglobia bacterium. Taxonomy (GTDB): domain Bacteria; phylum Acidobacteriota; class Terriglobia; order UBA7540; family UBA7540; genus JAIQGB01. The sequence goes on from JAIQGB010000135.1 coordinate 7,050, forward strand.
TCCGTGCCTTCCGGAACTGTCCACTCTTCCACATCGTCCGCGGCGGGCTGCTGCTGCGCCCGCAGGCGCGGAGCGAGACTCGACGTCAGCAGGCCGGCCAGCGCGGCGGCCAAAAGCTGTCGCTTCAACTCAACACCTCGCATGACGATCCTTCCTCCAACTCCTCGCAGAAATGGCGACCAACATCCATTTCACCATCGGTCGCGGTCGCCCGTCAAAGAGAAAATCGCGTTTGCGTCAGGCAAGCTCCGCCGTTCAGTTTCGATGCAATTCCCGGTGTGGAGTTGGCTGGAGACAGTTCCCAGCAGACTGCCTTTTGACGATAGCCGCCCGCAACGAGAGGTGGGGTGTACCCCATGCGAAGGACAGGGCATCGGCGCGGCTATTTGCGGACTTCGGCGTGATGGCGGACATCCACGCCCTGGACGAGGAAGAGAACATCCTCGGCGATATTCGTGGCGTGATCCGCCAAGCGTTCGAGGTTGCGGGCAACGAACATGAAGTTGACCCCAGGGCGAACGTTGTCCGGGTCTTTCTGCATGAAGCGCATCAACTCTTCGTAGATGATGTCGCGAAGGTCGTCCACGGCGTCGTCGGAGAGCAGGACGGTGCGCGCCAGCTCGGCGTCGCCGCGGACGAAGGCATCCAGGCTTTTGCGCACCATGGACTCTGTCTGCCTGGCCATCTGGGGAATGTCGATCGTGGGCATGATCATGGGCTCTTGCATGAGCGCCAGCGCGCGCTCGACGATGTTGACGGCTAGATCGCCCATGCGCTCCAGGTCGTTGTTGATTTTGATGGCGGCGGTGAGGAACCGCAGGTCGACGGCCATGGGCTGTTGGAGGGCGAGCAGGCGCGTGGCCAAGTCGTCGATTTCGATTTCCATCTGGTTGATGCGCGCCTCGTTTTTCAGGACCTGCTGCGCCTGGTCGGTGTCCTTTTCCACGACCGCGAGGACACTCCGGTACACGGCCGACTCGATCAGCCCGCCCATTTCCAGTAGCCGGTTTTTGAGTTCTTCGAGTTCTTCCTGGAAGTGTTTCATGATTCTCCGTGCTTCGGCCTGTTTCTCCGGCCGGAGCCACTCCCCGCCCAGGCCTCATCCAAAGCGGCCGGTGATGTAGTCCTCGGTTTCCCTCTTCGCGGGTGTCTTGAAAATGATCCCCGTTTCGTTGAACTCGATGAGCTTGCCCAGCAGGAAAAACCCCGTCAAGTCCGCCACCCTCGCCGCCTGCTGCATATTGTGGGTGACGATCACAATCGTACACTGCTTTTTGAGCTCGAACAAAAGCTCTTCAATCTTCGCCGTGGCGATGGGGTCGAGGGCCGAGCAAGGCTCGTCGAGGAGCAGCACCTCCGGATCGACCGCCAGGGCGCGCGCGATGCAAAGCCGCTGCTGCTGACCTCCGGAGAGCGCATAGGCTGACTTGTGGAGCTTGTCCTTGACCTCATCCCAGAGGGCAGCGCGGACCAGGCTTCGCTCCACAGCTTCCTGCAGCGTTCCCTTTCCTTTCCACCCGTTCACCCTCAGCCCGTAGGCGACGTTGTCGAAGATGGACTTCGGGAAGGGATTGGACTTCTGAAACACCATGCCTACGCGTCGGCGCAGTTGGGAGACCTCCATACCCAGGGCGTTCTGGCCATCGAGCAGAATCTCCCCTTCGGCGCGGGCGTGGCGGACTGTTTCGTACATGCGGTTCAGGCTGCGCAGGAAGGTGGACTTGCCGCAGCCCGACGGCCCAATCAGCGCCGTGATACGGTTTGCCCGAATGTCCAGGCTGATGCCGTACAGAGCCTGCGCCTTGCCGTAGAAGAAATTCAAGTCAATCACGCGAAGCTTGCATGGCACTCCGGCCGGCTGCGGGGACCGCGGCTTTACCGGTTGGTCCGTGCCGGTGGTCGGAGTGAGTGTAAGAGGATCCATGGTGACGCCCATAATCTATCCCATCGCAGATCACACGAAGCTTGCAGAGAGTTTCCGCGCCAACACAATTCGGGCCGTGATATTTGCAAGTAGCACTAAACCCAGCAGGACCAGTCCCGCGGCCCAAGCCTGCCGGTGCCAGTCCTCATACGGGGCGATAGCATAAGTAAAGATCATGACGGGGAGCGATGCCGTGGGTTGGTTCCAGCCCGGACTCCAGAAGCGATTGCTGAAGGCGGTGAAAAGCAGAGGCGCCGTCTCACCCGCCACCCGGGCAAGGTCCAGGACGATCCCAGTCAGGATTCCCCGGAACGCGGCGGGAATCACCACGGTTGCGATAGCTTTCCATTTGCTCGCACCGAGCGCCAGGGCCCCTTCCCGCAGGGATGCCGGAACAGTGCGCAAGAATTCTTCCGTGCTGCGCACGGCGATGGGGATCATCATCACGCCGAGGGCCAGCCCTCCCGCCAGAGTGGAGAAGTGCTTCATGGGGAGGACGATCATCGTATAGGCAAAAATCTCACGAGTTACGCGACGGGCTCTCGAAGAACTTTCAGGCGGAATTGGACACAGTTGCGGAAGGATCGCGACGCCAGCGTACTCTAGGGATCTTCGTTTTTCTGATCTCAGTCATCT
>JAIQGB010000136.1 GCA_020072905.1 Terriglobia bacterium
TGCGAGTCGCTCGGCAGCTTTCCCGCCGCCGCGGGCGCGGAGAAGCGCAAGAAAGTGGAAAAGGCCGAGAAGGTTGAAAAGGACGAGGGCAAGAGTAAAGCCTTCACCGGCCCGACGCCGGAAGGGGAGTAAGAAAGGTCGAAGTGTGAAGGCTGAAGGATGAAAAAACCCGGCGCGGAGGTCCTTCAGCCTTCATACTTCAGACTTCATGCTTTTTGTTATGCCTGGCGAGATTCTAGTCTTTGCGGAACATCAAAACGGCAAGTTGACGCGGCCAACCTGGGAAGCGCTGGCGGCAGCCCAGCACCTGGGACAGGAGCTCGGCGCGCCGGTTGCGGCAGTTCTGCCCGGCAGCAGCGTTTCAACACTCGCCGCAGAGCTTGCCGCAATGGAACTCGCGGAAGTCGTCGCGGTCGATTCGCCGCTCCTCGCCGACTACACCGCGGATGGCTATTGCGCGGCGCTGCGCGAGGTCATTGGCCAGCGCCGGCCGCGCTTCGTGGTCTTCAGCCACACCTATCAGGTTCGCGACTTCGCGCCCAAGCTCGCGGCGGCGCTCGACCGCGGGCTGGTGAGCGACTGCCTCAGCTACCGCAAGGAAGGCGACCGCCTGGTCTTTGTGCGGCAGGTTTTCCAGGGGAAATTCTGCGCGGATGTGGAATTCGCGGGAGACCCGCCTTACCTCGTGTCATTTCAGGCCGCAGCGTTTCGCGAAGATTCCGTGAAGCGCGGTACGGCTCCGGCGAAGGTCGAACGACTTGCGGTCAGCCTTTCCGCGGACACAATCCGCGCCAAGCCGGGCGAGCGTTTTCGCGAGGCGAAGCAGGCCGTAGATTTGACGCAGGCGGAAGTGATCGTCGCCGTGGGCCGCGGCATCAAGGCTCCGGAAAACATGGAGCTCGCGAAAAAATTGGCGGAAGCACTGGGCGCGGAAATCGGCGCTTCGCGGCCCATTTGCGACAGTGGCTGGCTGCCCATGGACCGCCAGATCGGCAGTTCGGGCCAGACCGTGGCGCCCAAGCTCTACATCGGGCTGGGGATTTCGGGCGCGATCCAGCACCAGGTAGGGATGAAAGGCTCACGAACGGTGGTGGCCGTCAACAAGGACAAGGAAGCGCCGATCTTCGAGGTCGCCACCTACGGGATTGTCGGCGACCTCTTCGTGGTTGTTCCCCCGCTTATCGAGGAAATCAAGAAACTCAAGGCCCGGTGAAGATGTAAACCTTCAGCCTTCTGCCTTCTGCTTTCTGCCCCCTGCCTACCGCTTACTGCCTCCTGCCTTCTGTTCTTTCGGTACCCACTCAAACCCGGCCCAACCCGTCTCCAGCATCTTGCAGGTTCGGCAGTCGAAGCGTTTGAGGCTCTCACCACGGCCGGTGATTCGGCTCGCGCTGACGGAATCAATTTCCATCTTCGTCTCCAGTGAGCACCAGTTGCTGACTGGCTTGTTGTTTTCCACCGATTCACAGGGAAGGCGGAGTTGGGAAGTCCCCGACCACTTCGTACCCGTGCGGCGCAGTTCGCTGCGGATGTAGGCCCCGCCCTTGGTGAGTGCGGGAGGAACGTTCACCCACTCGGCGTGAAAGACACCCTTCTCCGTCCAGACACGGAATTCCTTTCCTGTCGTCTCAGACTTCCAGATGCGCGCGGAAGCTGGTGCGGCTGAGGCCGCGGTGGTCTTCTTGCTTTTGGCGGTCTGTCCCGCTGCCCATTGCAGCGGTGTGAAGAGCAGAACAAGCGCGCCTGCACCTACCAAGAGCCGGAATCGCAACGGACCCTCCAAGGAATTAACCCTGATCCACCCCAGCGAATCTGTTGGGAGGAATCATGCTTGTAACGTTTCTGGTGCGGGATGTCAATCACCAGATTACTACACGTTTGCGACAGGCCTCTCACCCGCCCCCGGCGGTTCCTGCCATGCCCTGCGCTGCTTCCGGTTTCTCGCGCACCTATGCTACGATGACTCGCTGAGGCCGCCGCGACGATCCCGCCTAGTGCGGGCCGAAGGGCTGAAAGAGCTCTCTTCTCCCGGCGAATTTTTCAGGCGGGCTTCCACGACCAACCGAATGGCTGAGCGGCAAAAATCACGACCGCGAATCTTGAGCGGCATGCGCCCGACCGGAAAACTCCACCTGGGCAACCTGGTCGGCGCTCTCGAGAACTGGGTCAAGCTCCAGGACCAGTACGAGAGTTTCCACTTCGTCGCCGACTGGCACATGCTGACGACGGACTACGCGGACCCATCTGCGGTTCGGGAGAACACCTGGGAAATCGTCGCCGACTGGCTGGCCGCGGGGCTCGATCCGTCGAAGGCGACGTTCTTCGTCCAGTCGCGGCTGCCCGAGCACGCCGAACTGCACCTGCTCTTTTCCATGGTGACGCCGCTCAGTTGGCTGGAGCGGGTTCCCACGTACAAAGAGCAGCTCGAAAACATCACCGACCGCGACCTGCACACTTATGGCTTTCTCGGGTATCCGCTTCTCCAGGCGGCGGACATCCTGATGTACAAGGCAGATTACGTCCCGGTCGGCGAAGACCAGGTGCCGCACGTGGAATTGACGCGTGAGGTGGCGCGGCGATTCAATCAATTCTACGGCCCGGTTTTCCCCGAACCACAGGCGTTGCTCACGCCCTCGCCGCGCCTGCCGGGAACCGATGGCCGGAAAATGTCAAAAAGTTACGGCAACGCTATCTTCCTCACTGATTCGCCGGACGTGGTCTCGAAGAAACTCGCAACCATGATGACCGACCCCGCGCGCAAGCGGCGAAACGACCCCGGCAATCCCGACGTTTGCCCGGTCTTCGATCTGCACAAGATTTTCTCGGCGCAGGACACCATCGACCGGGTGAACCGCGAGTGCCGGACGGCGGAGATCGGCTGCCTGGACTGCAAGAAGCTCCTGGCCGGGCACCTCAACGACGCACTCGCCCCCATCCAGCAGCGACGCAAGCCATACGAGGAAAAGCCGCAATTGGTATGGGACGTCCTGGAAGAGGGCACGAGCAAGGCGCGCAAAGTGGCCCAGGCCACCATGGCCGAGGTGCGCGCGGCGGTGAAGCTGGCGTGAGAGGAGCTTTCAGCCGTCCGCTCTCAGCCGTCAGTCGGAAAGAAGAGATAGCGTCTGCGCGCCAGGCGGGGCAGACGTTCTGGTCCGTTTGCTGACCGCTGATCGCTGAATGCTGACGGCTTGTATGAATGACGAACCCCGCGACCCGAATCTCGAGTCACCGGCCGATCCCACTGACGCCCCGGCGGCGATTCCGAAACGCGTCAGCCACGCACCCGGGCAGCCGCCCGCCGTCAAGCTGGAGGTTTACCAAGGCCCGCTCGATTTGCTGCTTGATCTGATTCGCAAGCAGCAAATCAACATCTACGACATCCCCATCGCCAAGATCACGCAGCAGTACCTCGATTACCTGCGCCTGCTCGAGGAGATGAACATCGACGTGGCGGGCGAATTCATTCTCATGGCCGCGACGCTGATCTACATCAAATCGCGGATGCTGTTGCCGCCCGACCCGAACGCGCCGCCCGAAGACCAGGAGGACCCGCGCACCGAGCTTGTCCACCGGCTGCTCGAACACGAGCAATTCAAGAACGCCGCGCAGATGCTGCAATCGAAGAGGATCGTCGAAGACGCCACCTGGACGCAGCCGGGCATCGGCGAATTTGTGGAGGCGGAAGACGAGCCGGGGCTGACGGTTTCGGCCTTCGATCTCATTTCCGTCTTCCGCGAAATCCTCGAGCGCGCCAAGAAGCGCCCGCAACTCGAAATCCGCCGCGAGGAAGTGACCGTCGCGGAAATGATCGAGCACGTGAAGGAAATCCTGTTGGCGAGTTCGCGCCCGGTTCCGCTCGATCAGCTCATGGCCGGCTACGAGTCGCGGCAGGCGCTCATCGCGCTTTTCCTGGCGCTGCTTGAGATGGTGCGGCTGCACGCCGTCCTGCTTCGGCAGAAAGACCTCTTTGCGTCCATCCTGGTGCACCGCCACAAGCGGTTTGAGGAGATCATGTCGGGCGCGAACTATGAGATGCTCCAGGAGGGGCTGGAAGAAAGTCTCTCCTAGTTGTCAGTTCTCAGTTGTCAGTTGTCAGCCAGGCGGCCCGATTCTTTGTCTCGAACCTTCCAGGCCGATTTTGATGATTGACAACTGACAACTGACAACTGACGACTGAAAACTTCTGTCATGTTAAACGACGAAACGCTGAAGGCGCAAATCGAAGGCATCCTCTATGTGGCTCCTGAGCCCGTGACGCTCGATGCGATTGCCAAATCCCTCGACGGTGAGGAGCGCGAGCGCATCAAGACCAAGCTCCAGGAGCTGATTGACGACTACGAGCGCGCCGACCACGGCATCCAGATCCGCCAGATCGCGGGCGGCTACAAGTTTTCCACCAAGCCCGAGCACCACGAAGTGTTGCGCAAATTCGTGAAGAGCCTGAAGCCGCCCATCCGGCTCTCCAAGCCCGCGCTCGAAACGCTGGCCGTCATTGCTTACCGGCAGCCGGTGACGCTGCCGGAGATGGATGCCATTCGCGGCGTGGATTGCGGCGGAGTCATTCACACGCTGCTGGAGAAGAAGCTGGTCGTTACCGCGGGCCGGAAGAACGTGGTGGGCCGCCCGATTCTCTACCGCACTTCGCGCGATTTTCTTATCCATTTCGGACTGAAAGATGTGAGCGAACTCCCGAGCCTCAAAGAGTTCGAAGAACTCGCCCGCCAGGCGTTGGGCTCTGAACTGACATTGATGGAAACGGCGCCGGGCGCCGAGGCAATTCCGGCGGTGGAAGAAGCGGGGCCGGCAGAAATTCCATCTCCGGAAGCACCGGCCGGCGAGTCGTCCGAGGATGCCGCGCCAGAGTCCGCGACGGAAACCGAGCCGTCGCAAGGCTAGCAACTTGAGGGCCGGCAATTGGAGAATGCTCGTTCTGTCCCTAGCCCCTGAATCCTAGTCCCCGGCCCCTGGTAGGTCTGGAAGCCCCATGCTCGTCCGCCTGCAGAAAATCATCGCTGATGCCGGAATCACCTCACGCCGCAAGGCCGAAGAGCTGATCCTACAAGGCCGCGTCGCGGTCAACGGTCAGGCTGTCACGGAGTTGGGCTCGAAGGCCGATCCTGCCCGCGACCACGTCAAGGTGGATGGGAAGCTGCTGCGACGCGCGACGCGACTTCTCTATCTGCTGCTGAACAAGCCGGTGGGCTACGTCTCCACCGTCAGCGACCCGCAGCGCCGGCCCACTGTCATCTCCCTTGTCAAGAACATCAAGGAGCGCGTCTATCCCGTGGGGCGGCTCGACTTTCACTCTTCGGGCTTGATTCTGCTCACCAGCGATGGCGAACTGGCCAATCTCCTCATGTCGCGTGCGGCGGCGATTCCGCGCACCTACCACGCCAAACTGGAAAGCCAGCCCAAACGCGAGGATCTCGCCCGGCTCGAACAGGGCATCGTGCTCGACGGGCAGCGAACGGCGCCGGCCAAAATCAGGGTGGTGGCGGACCGCGAGAAGCCCTGGTACGAAATCACCCTCATCGAAGGCCGCTACCATCAGGTGCGCCGGATGTTTGAGCGCATCGGGTGTCCGGTGGTAAAGTTGAAACGCGCGCGGATCGCCTTTTTGACGGACGACGGCCTCGGGCCGGGCCGATATCGCCACCTCAGTCCGGCGGAAGTCGAGCGCCTGAAGAACTGGAAAGCGAAAAAGTAGGGGAGGGCTCGGCCCTCCGGCTCGAGGCAACACCCACTGCGAGCGTAGATATCCATGCCGAAGCACTCCATTGCTGAAATCCTTCCCCCCTGGTCCTCGCGCATCCGGCCTTATCCTCCTGGCAAGCCCATCGAAGAAGTGGAGCGCGAACTGGGCCGCACGGCCATCAAGCTGGCCTCGAATGAAAACCCGCTGGGCCCATCGCCGAAAGCCCAGGAGGCGATCCGGAACTGCCTCAATCGCGTTCACTATTATCCGGACGGCGGCGGCTATTACCTGCGCCAGAAGCTCGCGGAAATCCAAGACCTGGAGATGGACCAGATTATTCTGGGCGCGGGCTCGACCGACTTGATTGAGCTGGTCGGCAAGACATTCCTCAGCGCGGCGGACGAAGCCATCACCTCCGAATCGGCCTTTTACATGTACAAGCTCGCCGTCGAAGACATGGGCGCGGCGCTCGTGCAGGTGCCCATGCGCGAGATGACTTTCGACCTCGCCGCCATCGCCCACGCCGTGACCCGCCGCACGAAGGTCATCTACCTCGGCAATCCCAATAATCCCACCGGGACGATGTTCACCGCCGAGACGCTCGACCGCCTGCTCGACGCCCTGCCGCCGCGCGTGCTGGTCGTGCTCGACGAGGCGTACTTCGAGTACGTCCAGCGGACGGATTATTCGCATTCGGTCGACTACGTCCGGGAAGGGAGAAACATCCTGGTTCTGCGGACATTCTCGAAGGTGCACGGCCTGGCGGGCGTCCGGCTTGGTTACGGGATGGGACATCGTGAGCTCATCGAGAGCCTGAACCGCATCCGTTCGCCGTTCAACGCCTCGAGCCTTGCCCAGGCGGCCGGCATGGCGGCGCTCGACGACCACGAACACATCGCGCGCTCTGTTGAATCCAACACGCGGGAGATGAAGTTCGTCACGGAGGAATTGACCCTGCTCGGCGTTCGCTATACACCCGCGGTGGGAAATTTCCTGCTCATCGATACCGGCCGCGACTGCGAGGAAGACTTCGTGCGCCTGCTGCACGAGGGCGTCATCGTACGGCCGATGAAGATTTACGGCTTCCCGACGTCCCAACGCGTCACCGTCGGCCGGCACAAGGAGAATGAGACTTTCCTCGCGGCCTTGCACCGCGTGATGACGGCGCCCGCGCGCGCGTTGTAGGGGCACGGCTTGCCGTGCCCGGGTCCTTTGCTCATGCGGCAGCCACCGGCGCTGCAAACTGGGATTTGACATACCGAAATGCCCGATTTCGTGGCCGACATCCTCGAACGCTATAAGACGCTCGCCGTCGTCGGCCTCTCCTCCAAACCCGCGCGGCCCAGCCACGGCGTGTCGCAATACATGCAGGAGCACGGCTACCGCATCATTCCGATCAACCCTCACGAAACGGAAGTTCTCGGCGAGAAAGCCTACCCTTCGCTCGACGCCCTGCCCGAGTGCCCGGAGGTGGTGGTGATCTTCCGCCGGCCGGAATGCGTCCCCGAGATCACAGAGAGCGCCATCCGCCGCGGCGCCAAGGTCATCTGGATGCAGGAAGGCGTCATCCACGAAGCCGCCGCCGAGCGCGCCCGCCAGGCCGGCCTCACCGTCATCCAGGACCGCTGCATCTTGAAAGAACACGCCAAGCGGTTTGTGACGGAAGGGATCTAGGGGCACATTCGGACCCTATCTTCCGAACTACCGGGCGCAGATTTACTTCAATGTTTTTCCATTCTTTGGGAACTCTTGAATCCTTTCAGTTGTCAAATAGAGTAGGTGCTCTATGTGAACCCTCGGCACATGGAATGGCACCGTGAACTTCTCGCGTCTGAAACCCGGTCGAAAAACTGCTCTCGCAGCCATCGTCACCGGAGGGTTGCTCATCACAATCGTGGTGGGACTCAAATTGTCCTTGGTCATAACGCGCCGCCGGGCCGAGCGCTTGTTGAGTGAGGTTAAGGCACTCAAACTCGGCGAATCAACTGCTTCCGACGCTCAACAGTTGGTCGATCGCTACGGCGGATGGACGCAGCAGGAGAACGATTCCATCTGCAGTGGCAGCGACTGCTTGTTTTTTGCAATTCCCGTGTCCAACAGAATAACGGAATCCTTGCTGCGGGCAAGGTGGTTGATTGGACATATAACCTGTGTCTGGCTGAATCCGTGCTGCGACTTGCTGCAATGGAGGGCGATGGGCGTGGGAATCCATGCTGAGGGCGGGAAGATCACTCAGATTGAGATTAGCCTCGAAACACGAAGGAACGACGGTTTCTTGCTGGTGGGAAGATTGGAGCTCGTTCCTTCACTCCAAGAGGTGTCCGAACCGCTAAGGCCCGGTTACAGCCCGGGCAGATTCCACATCACAACCCCAGGGGGAGGTGCAGGAGTAAGCGCTATGGTCACGCCCCGCGCGAGTTGTGAGGACCGAGGCAGAGCCTTTGACTTAAACCTTCAGTGCATATCCTCGATCCGCGGGTGCACAGAGCTTCGCGAGATAATGCCCTATGTGTGGATGGACCGCGAAGGTTTTGTGCGGTTGCACACGTTAGACCAAGCACCATGAGGTCGCCAGACTGGAAAAGTCATCGCTTCCAAATTGACCCAATCAAAGCAGTTGGGAAGACGGCCATTCAATGCCTTCCAGGAGTTTGCTTCTTCCTCCACTCCTCAATCGTCTTCATCTTCTCTTTCAGCCTTTTTTCGAACCCTTCCTCAGTAGGACGGTAATAGTGTCGGTCCTTGAGGTTTTCAGGCAGGCACTGCATGTCGGTGAGCTTATCTTCGGCGTTGTGGGCGTACTGATAGCCCTTGCCGTAGCCCACGTTCGCCATCAACCCGGTGACGGGATTGCGGAGATTGAAGGGGACGGGCTCGGCGAGGGTTTTCTGCGCCTCACCTTTGACCTCGCCATATCCGACGTACAGCGCGTTCGACTTGGGCGCGAGCGAAAGATAGACGGCGGCTTCCGCGAGCGCCAGGTCGCACTCCGGCATGCCCACGAAGTGCGCCGCCTGCATGGCGTTGAGCGTCACGTTAAGGGCGTTCGGGTCGGCGAGGCCAATGTCTTCCGACGCCATGCGGATCATCCGGCGGGCGATGTAGAGCGGGTCTTCGCCCGCCTCCAGCATGCGGCCCAGCCAGTAGAGCGCGGCGTCGGGGTCAGAATTGCGCACGGATTTGTGCAGCGCCGAAATAAGGTTGTAGTGCTCTTCGCCCGCTTTGTCGTAGAGCAGCATCTTGCGCTGGATGGCGTCTTCGATGATCTGCTCGGTGACGACGGCGTCGCCCTGCTCGTCACGCGCGGCGGCGGCCACCGCCGTCTCGAGCGTGTTGAACGCCGCGCGCGCATCGCCGTTCGCGAAGACCGCAATTTGCTTGAGCAACTCCGGCGCGATGGTAACTCGCTCAGCGCCCAACCCCCGCTTCTCATCTTTCAGCGCGCGCTCGAGCAGCGTCACGACTTCATCGGTCGAAAGCGCTGAAAGCATGTAGGTCTTGGCGCGTGAGAGCAGCGCGGAGATCACTTCAAACGACGGGTTCTCCGTCGTCGCGCCGATCAGCACGATGTCGCCGCGCTCGACGTAGGGCAAAAACGCGTCCTGCTGCGCTTTGTTGAAGCGGTGGATCTCATCGATGAAGAGAATCGTGCGCCGGCCGTACTGCCGCCCCTTTTCGGCGGCAGCCATTACTTCTTTGATCTCCTTGATGCCCGCGAGCACGGCACTGAACTTGACGAAGTCGCTGCGTGTTTTTCGCGCGACGATGGTGGCGAGCGTGGTCTTTCCCGAGCCGGGCGGACCCCACAGAATCATCGAGTGCAGCTCGTCGCGCTCGATCTGTTTGCGCAGCGGCTTGCCCGGCCCGAGGATGTGAAGCTGGCCGACAAACTCCTCGAGCGT
>JAIQGB010000137.1 GCA_020072905.1 Terriglobia bacterium
GGGAGATTCCCAGGCAAAGGGCATCCTTCACTTCCTCCAGAACCCGTTGCTTAAAGTTTGGGGCAATGGTGGAGTCGATAAGGATGACTTTGTAGCCCGCGCCCAGGAGTGGGGTTGAGATCGCCAGGATTCCCAGGGGGGCAGTCCCCTCCACGCTCGAGAATGCCGGGAAGAAGAAGACGATTTTCTTGGAACCCTTCATGCTCTCAACCTCAAACCCCTGCAACCGTCGAATCGCAGAAAGACTAACAAACCGTGTTCGGGTGGGTGTCATGGGCTAATCCGGGGCGTGCAAAAAAATTGTCACTAGACGCCGGTGGAACAAAGCTTCGCCCGCTAACGAATCCTCAGGGAGCCTCCTCCTTACGATTGCGAACAGGTATCCTGGAGCTCCCAAGTTGAGATGGGGTCGAGTGGCTGGAAGGAAGATTTTGTTTTTTCGTCCCATTCGGCGGCGGCTTAGTCTTACGTACATGGGCGCGGCTGCAGAATCAGCGGCGGCTGTGGGTCCTGATTGAAGTCGAAGCTCTCTAGCATGTTGCTCGCCTCACTGTCCCGGGCTGTGAGGGGTTGCAGTTGGTAACGCGTCTCCACAAATTTCAGGATTGAGGAGTGTTCGTACACGGTGTGCGAGATGTATCCTTGTCTCGCGTAGGGCGAAATAATGAGCAACGGCACGCGCGGCCCCAATCCGAATTGATCGAGCTGTGGAGGCGGAACGTGGTCGTAGAATCCGCCGAAATCGTCCCAAGCGATAAAGACCGCAGTGGAATTCCAATTCGGCCCTTGCATCAACGTATTCAACGTGTTCACCGTCCAGTTCTCGCCCTCGCAGATGCTGGCGGGAGGATGTTCGTTCTCGCTCTCGGACGGGATCAACCAACTCATGTTGGGCAACTGGCCGGTTTGCACGTCGGTAAGGAATTGCGCGGTCGGTACGAAGTGATCCTTCAACTGCGGATCGTTGCCAATGTGATTGATCAGGTTGAAGACCGTAGCCGTGCCATCGGAGTAGAATTTCCAGGTTAGGCCGGCGTTCTGCACTCGATCTGCAAGTGTCTGAAAATCGAAGCATGGGAATTGACTTGTAATGTTGCCGCTACTATCCATCACTTGCACGGTCGCCGTGGTATCCCCGCCGCAGTATGGAGGGCCGGGGCCGAGGTCTGTAATATCGCTGATTACTCCACCCGATTGGGCGGCAATCGTAAAGAGATCATTGGGCAAACTAGGGCCAGGTGAGGACGCAAAGAACTGGTCTCCCAGGACGAACTGATGTGCATACGCCCAGTAATTGGGAATGCCTTGTTCGCTCAATTGCGTGTAGGCGGTTAAGGCACCACCGTAAATAAGGTCGAATTGATCCATCTTGCCGCCATTCATGGCCTCAAGGGCACAATTCCAGCCGTTACAAAGGCTCGCTTGGTATCTGTCCGGCATCGGACTTAGAGGGACTATCTGGCCGGTGGATATGGGACCACTCGTGACGCCGTCCGCCCCGGGATAGGTGCCAAAATAGTTGTCAAAGGTGTGGTTCTCTTTGAGGATGAATACGGTGTGTTGAATCGCTGTGACGTCGTGAGGGGTGTTCTCCGCCCCACCTCCCGCTGGCCCCCCACACGCGGTGAAGAGGAGAAAGACTGCCCCTGGAGCTGCGCGCAGCATCCCCTCGCGGATGCCGTGAGACCTTTTCGCCTTGGACACGAGTGTACTCCCCTTCCTGCTCAAAGTGCGCTCGGCAGAATTGGACAGTGATTCCCAATGAAAATGTTTCTGGCGCGCTTGAACTCCGATCCCGGAAAATAGCGAGCGAAGCATCGCCTTCACCTGATTATCCGATAACCGACCAACAACCACTCGATCTGAATATAGACAAAGAAGGCCAAGACAAACAGCAGGGCGCGTTTCCGCTTGACGGAGTGCAGGAGGGGTTCAAACACCTCCGCTCTGGATCTTTCCACCCAGGAATCAATAAACAATACAGCCAGGACAGCGAAAAGCGGCACCACGGGGAAGTTGTAGCGGGGTTGGGACATGGACACCCAGTAGGGCATCGCGTAAAGCAAAGCAGTCCCGAGCATGGCGACAAGGTAATCCGTCTTCAAGATCGAGTTCGGGAAATTGAATAGGAAAAGGATGGCGAGCGTCATGATCGGCCAATAAAAGCAGGCGTCGAGCAGGGTGAGGCCCAGCCCGATCAGAGAACGCGCCTGACTGACATGAAAGCGTTGTATGACGGGTTCGCCGACGTGGATCGGGAAACCAAAATAAGCTCGAAAACGGTTAAAAGTCCTGAGAAGGAAGAGGTCGGGTCGTGATGCGATGTACCTCAAGGCCATGGCTCGGTACCAAGGCTCCCGCTCCTCTGGGAGCCGGCTTCTGACTTCTCGCAGCGTCTTTTTCAATTCGTCAGGAAAGCCTACCTCGGCAAGTCCCTCGGGCCAGGTTCGGTAGAGCGGCGTAAGAGGATTGTTTCCAAAATAGAAATCCTCCCAGCTCGATTCGTTGATCATGACGAACCGTCCGGTCATGGTGCAGGCTTTCCATTCCCAGCTACCGATAAGAATCAGGGAAACGCCTAGGGTGACCAGTGTCATTCTTATTCGCCTTGTTTTCAGGAGGAGATACAAGGGACCAAGGACCACCAACAAGAGACTGCTCGATCTAATTAATGCCAAGGCTCCAAGGAAGAAACCCAATGCCGCAGCTCGCACGAAGGACGGCCTGCGCGCATTCACGACCCCCAAATAGACGATCGCCATCAGACACGCTGCCGCGGGGTATTCTGTGGAGGGATTCAGAGAAAATCGAACGTAAGGGGGATACACAGCGAATATGAGCACGGCAAGGTTCGCTGCCCCGCGGGTGGATACCTCCTTGACCATCAGATAGAGAGCCATTGAGAAGCCAACGTAAACAGGGAGCATCGTGGCTCTGGCGACCAGGATGCTTTCCCCGAATAGCTTCTGGAAACCCAGCAGCAGGTAGGGGACGCCAGGAGGCCAGTAAGGTGAGAAACTCTCGTGATGAAGAAGCTGAAGCGCCATCCGGAAATAGCCCGGCGCTTCGTTCCGAAGCGGAAGGCTTCCCACTACCCCCAGGGCGACGAGCCTTAGGATCAACCCCAAACCCAAGGAGCCGTAAACCTGGCGATCCGATGCGAGGCGATTTAGACCATTTCTCACGAACAGCTTCACACTGCACTTCCTCAGAAACATTCCGTGAACGGGGGCGCGAAGCGCGGGGCGGACGATCGAAAGTAACTGTATTGGGCGCTTCGCCGGTTTTCAACCCCGATCCTGCGGGTGGGCGGTTACTCAGACTCCCCAAAATCGGATTCGTGCCGCAACATCAACACTGCGATCTCGCTAAAGGTGCCCAGGAGAAGAATGCGCACCGCCATGCCCGCGGAAGTCCGGATGGTTTATACTCGTCGGCGGGCCGATGGTGAATCTTGACCGTTTCCGGTATCGACAATCGTGCTGGGCCATCAAGACTTGGGCTGTGTTAGCGCTTTTCTCAGTTGCCAGCCCGGCACAGGTCTGGCCGCCGCCGATGCCTCCGGAAAAGACGGCGAAGGTTTACGGCCAGGAAATTCACTACTACGACCGGGGCACAGGCCCGAGCGTGATTCTTCTTCATGGCATGGTCGGAACCGCCACCGACTGGGCGCTCACCCTCGGACCTCTTGCGAAAAGGTACCATGTCTATGCTCTTGACCAGATCGGTTTCGGCCATTCCGACAAGCCCAAGATCGAGTACAAGATTTCGACTTTTGTGGATTTCCTCCGGGAGTTCATGCGGGTTAAGCACATCCCCAAAGCCACAATAGTAGGCAACTCAGTCGGCGGATGGATTGCCGTGGATTTTGCAGCTACTCATTCGGATTTAGTGGACCGTCTGGTTCTCGTTGATGCCCTGGGCCTGGACACTCCCGTCCACCACAACGTACCAGTGGATATGAATCCCTCAACGATGGAGGGAACCCGCCAGGTCTGGGAATTCCTCTTCTACAACCGGAAGCTTGTGACAGACGCGATGGTGCGGAATACATGGAAACACCGCCAGCAGGATGGTGACCGTGACACCATTCAGCGTTTGGTTGCCGCGTTGGTGGCCGGAAATGAATTTGAGGATTCCAAAGTGGGATCTATACGAGCGCCGGCGCTTTTGATTTGGGGGCGCAATGATGTGGCGACGCCCCTGGAATTTGGCGAACACTTTCACCAAGCCATCCCTGGATCCAAGCTGGTGGTGATTGACCAGTGTGGCCACGTGCCTCAAATCGAGAAACCGGCGGAATTCAACAAGGCACTTGCGGAGTTCCTTGCTGAACCTTGATTGAGGAGCGATATCGGGGCTTCACCCTCAAAGAGTTTTCAGGAATGCGATCAACGCTTTCCTGTCCTCTGCCGATAATTCGAGACCGAATGGATGTCCCTTCACAGCGCGCGTTTTGCCTCCCGCTCCACGAAACCCTGTAGGAACGTAGTCGTCGCGCAAACGCCGGCGGTCGAACCAGTCTTCAAGCGTGGCGACGGAACCATCATGCTCGAAGGGCCCTCGGAGCCAAACACCGCGTAGCGAAGGCACTCGGTAATAGCCCGTTCCCACGCGAGTCTTGAGGGCTAGGCCGGGGTCCGTACCCACGGTGACAGGCAGGATGGCAAACCTCCGAAGATCGGCCTCGGGCGGCTGAAACCCTTCCACAGGAGTCAGCTCGTTATTCGTATAGAGCGGTGGTGTGTGACACGCCACGCAGCCCTCCCGCTGAAAGACCTTTTGACCGCGCCTAGCGAGTGCGTCAAAAGGATTCGGGTTGGGGGGCATTTTCAGGGAGTAAATATACAAGGCCAGTGCGTAAAGCTGGTCGTCACCGTAGCGCAGCTCGGTGGAAGGATCCGGCAACTTCGCAAGGATCTTGAAATCTGCAAAAGTCTCGAAGCGGACTCCCAGTTGGACCAAAGCCGCGTAGCGCATCAGGTCGCCAATTGACCGCTGTTGAATCAAACCGGTGTGATCCAGGTACCGCCGGTCTTGCACACCAATCAGGCTGGGCACCAGAGGTGGATACCGAAGGCTGGTGTTCACGCGAATGGCCACCCCGGGCGGAATCGCCTCGTGCAAGGCCGCGATCTGCGGGATGGACATTTTCTCGGCATCGCCGAAGGGGTCGGGGTGCAGCCAGGGTACTCCCAGCGCCATGTGCCATTCGTGCGTAAAACGTTTGGTAAAGGCGGCGGGGTCCTTGGCCTCTGCCACTCGGCTTCGCAGCGCGAAGCCTACAATCCGATCGTAGGGCATGTTGCCCTGGACGCCTTTGAGTACCGTCCCGTCGGGCATCACACGAGTGTGGCAAGTGTTGCAGGAACCCTCGCCCAGTTCCAACTTTCCCTTCTCGCGGATTTCCCAGCGGCCAAAGGGCAGCGTGCCATCTTTGGCCACGGGCACATTGAGTTTCTTGTACCAGTCGAGATTCCGCACATCATCTTTGGTCATGAAGAGGGGCGTGTCAAAGCCGATGGGGGCGTCGTAGACCAGCTCTCCCGCCTTGATCCAATCTCCCTTGGTTTTCAGTTTAGAGCTGTCAAAGGAAATCTGCGGTTCCTGCTGCTTGAGCCATTCCATGTACCCCGGCGGTTCCTTATCAGGGCGGTAGATGGGATAGCTTTTGTAAATGGGCCGGACAGGAATTTTGTAGTACCAATCGGAGGAGACAAACTTCGGGGAGGCCTCCGGGACGGCGAGCGGCACCATCAGCGTGGCCAACTTTTGGTCGTCCCATACCCGGGGAATGGCAGGGCGAAATTCCTCGGTTGCTTTCTCAGCCCTCGCCATGGCAACAATAAGCACAACAAACGCCACCGCCACCAGCAGGAATGGGGCCCGGGGGGTGGGGCGTCTTCGCATTTGTTCTGTGAATTGAATCATCCCTCTCTCACTCAAGAACCATTCGCCGTTTGATTTCCAAATTTGCTATCCGCAGTCGAGGCCGACTCCGAGCCGGAGAGCAGCGGAGAGAGCACAACAAAGCCCAGTAAAATAAGACCCAGCGAGTGGCCGTAGGTGTAATCAAAGAATCCAGACATCACGAACCCGAACAGACCGAGCAGTCCTGCTCGACAAACGAACCGGGCCTCCCTGGAAATTGCTGCACGTGAAGCCTTCACGAGGTCGAAGAAAAGCACCCCAAGGGTCAACATCGCCGCAACCAAAGTGGGAATTCCGAACTCCGCCGCCAGTTGGATTGCGTTGTTGTGAAGGTGGCCGTGATAAGCGGGCACGGGTTCGCCAGCCGCCAGATAGCTTCGGTACAGTGCCTCGACGCGGCCCGGTCCAACCCCGGTGAGCGGCCTTTCCTCAATCATCTTCCAACCCACGCGCCACATTTGCACACGTTCCGCGTTGGAATAAAAGTCGGGACGGAAGGATTCATTCACCCTAACGCGGACCGCGCTGGGTGCGCTGAAGTAAAGTCCCAAGGGGACGAGAGGAAGAACCCAAAACCATTTTGAACGCCGCCAGGCAAGCTCCACGGCCAGAAGGATGAAACAGGTAATCCACGCCATTCGGGTCAAACTGAACAAAATGGCCAGCCCGTGGATAACGCCGACAGGCCACCATCGCCGGCGCTCTTCCGGATAGAGAGACCAGAAACTCAGGAATCCCGCGACCACCAGAATTTCCACTGTTCCGAATACCATCCAATTATTCAGCAGGCCCCCGGTGCGCAAGTACAGGCTCGCCTCGTCGCCCATGCCCAAGAGGGACCGGTAACTGAAAACTCGCGCGGCGAAGTCTCCGAGCAGGAAGAGTGCGCCCAGGGTCGACGTGAGGAAAAGCCCGCGCCAAACGAGTTGTCGGTCCGAGTCTTTGCTTAAAGCGGGGAGTACAAAGAAGACTGAAGCGAGGAGCAGCAGATGGCGGATTTCGCTCCACCCGCTCCTGTGCTCGGGCGATATGGCCCAGGAAAGGACTTCCAAGCCCGCCCAAGCCAGCCAAAAAAGGAAGATGCGGGGGAACCGGACTCGGGCTCGCCCCCGCACACAGCGAACGATCCGGGCCGCGAGTGCCAGGAACAGAAAGAACTCGCAGACCGCGATGGAAATGGGCACGGCACAAAAAGCCAGTCCCAGGGCCCAAGTCTCGATTGGCCGGCCCCGCAACACAGCTTTCAAGGACCAATCCGAAGTCGCCCGAACCCCGGAGAGCACCGATTCCTCAGCCTGAACTAATACCCGGCTCATTTCGCCCTAGTAACTCTGACGCGTCAGGTCAAATCCAATGAACAACCCACTCGGCTGGTCGGCGGTGGGGTCATTCAACAGTGACGCGCGGGTTCCCGCACGCTGATTGACTGTCGTCCCGGGGGTGGTGGTAAATCCGAAGGTGAAGGCATGGCGCCACAGCCTTTTCTGAATCCCGATGGAATAGGCCGGTCTGTGAATGTCCATTTCCCGGCCGCCCACGAATGTCGGAATAACCTCGGCGACGATGGCCACCGTGGGACGAATATCAAACGCGCCACCAAATCCCACCGAGAAGGTATTGACTCCAGGCAAGCCAGGGACGGGATCGGCTAACGCATTTTGCGGCGGAACTAGGCGGCGATTCTGGAATGAAAGCGTGGGTACGGCGTAGAGCTGAGCCTTATTGCCCAAACTTCGCGAGAATATTCCTTCGATGTTGGCGGTAAAGTTTCTGGAGAAATCATTTTCGCCGTCGACCGAGAACCTTACGGCACCATTGAGGGGATGTCCATCGTGCTCATCCACAAAATTGTACGCCGCCATCAATTGGATGGGGCGGCCGATTATGCTGGGCGAGCGGTATATGCCGACGGAAAAATCCTGGGTCACACCATATCGGATTCCAAACGATGAGATGGAAAAATTGTCCAGACCACCCAAGGTATGCCCGAGGGCTTTTCCGTTAAAGGCAGGACCGAATGCAAAACGATGGTTGAAGTTGATGTAGAGACCGTGCCGATCAAGACGCCGGCCCGTAGGCAGGCTGAAGATATAGTCATCGCCGGCATCGTAGATGTTCTGTTTCTCCGCCTCGGCCCGCTTCTCCTGGGTTAGCGCCTGAATTTTTTTCGCAGGACTCTCGGTCGTTTCCTGAGCGGTTTGGGGGTCGGCGGGTGCCTCGTCCACTTCTTTGATGTTGTGCGAGGCGAGATCAACCAAGTATTTCTTGCCCTCGCGTTCCACCATCACGGTGGTGGCCGACCCGTCCACAAACGAAATTCCCAAAGATGCCGGAGGGACTCCGGGCGGTGCCGGATTGGGCTGCGCGTGCGGGGCCGCAGGCGCCAAGTTGGAATCTGCGGCTTGCGCCAGGGGTACGAATGTAACCCCGCACAAGATCAGTGCTATTGATCCAACGGCTGCGACGCATTCCATTTTCCGGATTACTCTGTCAATCGGTTGCATGTAGTGTCTCTCCCCTTCGTGTGTGATGTCCAGCGCCCTTCGTGCCATATCGTGAGTGCACGATCAATGAAACGACAGCGTCCGTTGGAATGTCAAGCGCAGTCTGTATTCATTTTGTAAAGGTTTTGTGTGGGCCTACCCTTCCTGAAGGAGAAGGTATAGTCTAGTGAGGATTGGCTGCAGGAAACCGAAATCCAATGGACGGGAGGTACCGCGCGCAAATGGGATTTGCAACCTTATTTGGCGCGTGGTATCACACACTGCCATGGAAAAACTGCTGATTATTGAAGATGACCGGTCTATTCATAAAGCGCTCAAGCAATTATTTGAGGCGGAAGGTTACACCCTGGAGTTTGCCACGGATGGCGCGGCCGGTCTGGCTGCCTTCAAGGCTGCGCCGCCCGCCCTCGTGCTCTTGGACCTGAAACTGCCTCAGGTGCCGGGCCGCGAGGTCTGCAAGGAGATTCGGAAGGTTGCCCCTTCGCTTCCCATCATCATCCTTAGTGCCGCGACGGAGGAATTGGACAAGGTCTTGCTCCTCGAGCTAGGCGCGGATGATTACGTCACCAAGCCTTTCAGCCCCAAGGAGCTCCTGGCGCGGGTCCGCGCCACGCTTCGCAGATCCCAGAGAGCGGTGGCGCTGGACCAATTTGCCTTTGACGATGTCTCAATTGACTTTTCCAAGATGGAGTTGAAGCGCTCCGGAAAGCTGGTGGAGATGACTCCCCAGGAATTTAAGATTCTCAAATACTTTGGCCAAAACCCGGAGCGAGTGATTTCGCGGGACCAGCTTTTGAATGAAGTCTGGGGTTATAACTGCTACCCCACCACCCGCACCGTCGACAACCACATCCTGAAGCTGCGGCAAAAGCTTGAAAAAGATCCCGAGCAGCCCACGCATTTTCGGACGGTCCACGGCGTGGGCTATAAGTTCGTTCCATAAAGACCCTTGATCGAGGCGCCCGGCGCAGTGTTGCGCGAGTCGGGCGGCCGTTCAAAATCCAGGCGCCTCGCGACATGCGAAAATGACCAGAGTTCGACTTCGCAACGAACTGCTTATCTCCCTGATTCTAAGCTCCAGCGGGCTGGCCACTGCAACCGTCCTGATTGTCCGCCATGAGG
>JAIQGB010000138.1 GCA_020072905.1 Terriglobia bacterium
GCCCAACCCGCTGCTTGAACCGAATCAGGAATGAAAAACGCCCTTCCCAGACAGTTAAGACCTCTGCGGTTTCAAAGGCGACTGGGCTCCCACCGGCCTGGCATGAGAAACGAGTAGTAGCCTAGGGTTGACTTACGCCGCGACGGAGGTCAGTCCGTGACGCTCGATTTTCCAGAAACGGCGTTCGGGTCCTCGAAGGGGACTTCTGGACCGTCTCACAGGACTGGCAGCTAAGTGCCGAGCGAGCGGACTCAAATGGCAGAATAACCTCCGAGTGGCCGTTGCTCGGGAGGAATGGGCCTGAGACAACGCGCTTTCTCACTTAGATGCGGCGTCTAGGCCGCTCAGGCTCGTTCGAAAACAAGTGAGCCCAACGACCAGCTTCAGAACGATATAATACCAGTCGCGTTTTCGCGTTCTGACGCGAATATTGAGGAATGGAGGTAACGGCTTGCATCTTCGATCATTCAGGGTACTTGGGACGACATACGTGTTGCTCTGTTTGTTTTGCACTCAGGCGCCACTGCGTGCGGCGTCGCCGCAGGAAAAGGCTGCTGCCGCAGACAGCCCGGATGCAGAGGTGAAGGAGTTCCGGCTGCCTGCATTGGAGGCTAGGCTGCAAACCATGCAGTCTGGGCCCGAACGCGACTATTTCGCGGGCGTGCTGGCGAACCGGAGTGGGCACATCGATGACTCGATTCTTTTGTTGAATCGTGTCCTACCAAACATTCGCGAATCGCAAGCGAAACGAGCAGCGATTGCATTGGAAGCGCTGGCCGACGACTACAACAAGAGCTTCCGCTATGGCGACGCGGCGCGGACCTACGACGATTTGTTGGCGCACTTCGCCGGTCAGTTGGCCAGCGGCGGAACAAAGGACGACTCGGGCGTGGCGCACCTATTGGAAGGGGTTCCAGCGCAGACGATCACGTGGCAGGGACCGGTACGGCTGAAGACGGAACGCAATCCAGTCGGCTTACTGGTTACGGAGCTGACGGTCAACGGTGTTCAGGAGCGGTGGGTGCTGGACACAGGCGCGAACCAATCCGTGGTGAGCCGGAGCTTTGCGCGACAGCTTGGGCTAAAGCCTCTCCCGGGCTCTGCTCAGACAGGCTCCGAGATCACCGGGATTGAGAACCCGCTGCATGTTGCCGTCCTGCCCACGCTGCAGATGGGAGGCGCTACGCTCAAAAACGTAGAGGTGCTGATTCTTGAGGACGCGAATCTGAAGATTGGTAGGGGCAAACATGCTTATCAGATCAATGCCGTCCTCGGGTATCCAGTATTTCAGGCGCTGGGAGCGATTACTTTTCTGCATAACGGCGAGTTCGAGGCTGGCGATGCGGCTCAGAGGCCGGCGACCGGCGCCCGAATGTATATGAGACTGCTGACGCCGGTAATCGAGTGCGGGGTGGAGGGTAATGAACTGCCGTTCACCTTCGATACGGGCGCCTCGGGGACTGACCTGTCGGTCCGGTACTACGAGCAGTTTCGAGGGGAGGCTGGATCGTGGAAGAAACGCGAGAGCCAAAGTTCCGGAGCAGGCGGGACCGTGAAGCGAAAAGTATACCTGCAACCAAAACTCGTCTTGACCGTAGGCGATAAGACGGCGACTTTAAAGAATGTATCGATCTTCCCTGCCCGGATGGACTCCGGTATCGATGAGCTCTACGGCAACCTTGGCCAGGATTTGGTTGCGGGCTTCGAGAGCTTCACGCTGGATTTCTCGAAAATGACGTTCAGCTTGGGTACCCCGCTGGCTGCGCGGGATAGACAATAACTCGCCAACCGAAGGCCATGTGGGCCCTCGGCGAACCGGTGCCAACTCTTCTCGCAGACTCGGCTATGGCATCGTTTCCGGCTACACGGAAGTTGGCCGGAAACGGGGTTGTGGGAAATAGGTCCTGCCCTGTCGCCTAGCCTTTATTGATGTCATCAGCAAACGCTGCAGCGCTACTCGGTACTAATCATCGCTCGCAATTCAAACAACTTATCCGGATAGACCTTTTTACGACCAAGGGGATTGTCTCCGAGTGCGCCGTCATCCATCCAGAATCTCGGATTGACCCTGCGGGATCGTTGCGAGCTCGGAATATCGGTCTTTGAGTTCTGTTCTCCCAACAATGCTGGGACCAGATGACGCGAATGGACGCCAAGACGACGAATTCTTCCCTGTGCTTGGACGGAAGCTGGTGGAGACGATTCCTGGGGGGACTTACAGACCCACTATCCCACTCGATCAAAAATCCCAGGGCCGCTCAATTCTGTCAATCACCGCCCGCGGGTCCGGAAACGTGCCCTCCTCGACTTCATTCCCAAGCGGACTATTCGCACCAGACTACCATCCCCTTTTCGACGGTGGGAATCGCCACATCCACCCCTCGAGCTCCTCGTTCCGGTCGCACTTCTTTTGCCTCGCCCAAGAATGGTAGGGCAAACACTCGCCTCCCGGTGCCAGCAGGAAAATGAATTCGGATGCTCTTTTCCGGGATTTGCTGTGCGTTCTCTCGGCCCTTCAACCCCTTGAAATTCGCGAGGAAGACATGGGGTTTCCCATTGACGCTGGCAATTTGCGCCACGACGAATGGGGACGCCTCAACCTGCACGAGCTTTTCGAGGGACGAATCCGCCATCACGTCCCTCATAAAAGCCTCCCGCAGCTTCTCGAACTCCGTCCCCGGTGCGCTTCTCACGCTGGCGGCAAGGTCAAACTCCTTGGCGAGTTGCCGGAAGTATTGCTTTCCCGGACAGTCGGGCAAGTAAACAAACCCTTGCCTCCCCGCTCCCACTGACTTTCGGGCCACCTCTTGAATTCCCAGCCAAGTGTGGAGGGGGTTCGGGGTCCGTGGGTCGCGACGCTCGTCATACCGTGCTGTCTCGGCGGTGATCACGAGCTTCTTGCCGGTCTGCACAAAGGATTTCAAGGAATCCAGCTCTCCTTGGCTTAAGCACCTGACATCAGGAAGGATGAGCACGTTGCCTTTAAATTCCGCCAAGCTTCGCGGCGTCACCACTTGAAGCTCCCGATGGGAATGAATGACCAGCGCCATCGTTCCGAGGTAGGACTCGATGAACTCTAGGGGAAAATAGTTTCGCGTCTGAGGCGAGAAGTAGACGCCCACGGGGTTGATCGGCAGGCGCGGGCTGTAGAACGTCTTGTCGTGTTGCGCGATCCATTGGAAAACGCCCGTGCGGGTCGCGAGGTCATTGGAATGAGACATGACATGACCTTGCGCATCCCAGGAGTTGGTGCCGGCGATGAGTTGGGACATGAAGAGATTCTTCATGGCATCGCGGGGGTCAATGTTCCTCTCTCCGTCCCATGAATAGCTGAGCATCCACGAAGCTTTGCCGTCCGCGAAGGCGCGAAACGTGAACATGCCAATCATGTAGTGAAGCCAATCGAGCGGCGTCTTCGAGGCTGCTATGGCGTTCCCCGAGCCCCACTCGTACTCGTGCGCGATGGCATCGACGACCCCGTAAAGCTGGTAGACATCCGTGCCGACGCGCACTGCTGCCTCTTCTATCCCCGGATATATCTCGGCAATGGTCTTACACTGGGGATTGACGGCTTGGGCGTTTGTGTCCACTTCCTTCATGAAGTCCGTCAGCGTTTGGATGCGAAAATCGATCCAACGGAGGAATCCCGGATCAGTGAAGTCGCCCAATCGGATCTCGGTTTTGGCGTTCAGCCCGGTCTTGGCCCTGAACGCCTCTACCGTGTAGTCATCAAAGCTCGCCCAACTCTCTTCCCAGCCTTCAAAGTGCGTCATCCAGTAGGGGATGTCCACGTAGATGCCATCGATTCCCGTCGCCGCGATCTGACGAACGCGTTCCATGTAGATCCTCCGCCACTCGGCAGCGTACGGGCTGATCCAGACATCTTCGTCCCCCGGGGCAATCCAGAAAGCTGCCCCCCCGCCGAAAACCGCCGGTTCGCCGGTTATCTTTCTCTGGACCCAATCGGGATGGTCTTTGAAGAACGTGTGCGAGGTTCTATCAGCCTGGGCGGTGATGCACTCCAGTCCGGCGATGTAGACGAAGGCGAAGTTGCCCGCAGCATGGGCCTTCTCGGCAACCGCCTGGATGGCCTTTAGTTTCTCCTGGGGTTCGAGGAAGCTCTCGTACCGGCCCGTAATGTCGTTGTCCGTTTCGATGCCGAAGACGTGAGTCTCCACGGCGTCGCGGACGATGGCCTCCGCACGGTCATGGCTCAGCCCGTAGCCTCCGATCCGTACGCGGTGGGTCCAATCCTGTAGGGGAGCCGAATCGCTCTGGCAAAAACCCGCGGTTGTCACAACCAAGAAGGCAACAATCGGCAACCTTGTTATCCGCATAATCGTCTCCTTCAGACAGAAGGGGAAACAGCAAGCGCGTGACTGCGCGAAATCCGTGGGATCTGGTCCCGATTCTTCATCGCAGGGCCAGAGATTTCATGCCTGAGACGCCTTCGATGGCTCTGGGTCTTGCTTCCTGGGCCCTTACGCCTGAGCTGCCCGGTTCCTTCTACCAGGGGCAGTGGGAGTTTACATCACAGCTGGCCTCGTCAGCGCCACTTGGCAGCGAAGCTTGGTGTCGTTGGGCCTGTAAACGACACCCACGCCCCCGCCACCCAGCTTTTCAACAATGCGACGGTGGCCGACTTTTCGGCCGACCACGGGAGGGAACCTTCTTTGAGGCCAAGTCAACGCGATGGGACTATCGGGAGGAGCCCCAGGTGGAGGAGGTTCGCGGAAGTGCTGTCTGGAGTAAAGGGAAGCAACACAGATCTCAAGCGACGGCTTGGCTCTAACCTTCACACGTATGGCGGACTTGAAAGCATCCTCAAAGCCAGCAACGCTCATCATGACGGTGTCGCATGGTGGCCAGTGTATTTCTTTGTTGGGACCTGCAATCTCCCCAAATGGCAGGACGTCCACCAACAGCTCGCCGCGATATGAGCATGGAATCCTTCTCTAATGCAGTGGAGAATCTGGACCAACCACGCCTCTTGCAGTGAAATCCTTAAGTCCGAAATTTTTCTAAGTACCATGAACGTCATAGTTAAATCCCATGCCGGGATTTCCGCTGGAGTACACGTTGTCGACAGCCCGGACTTTCTCGACGTCATTAACATAACCGATAATCATATGTCAAACCACTATTGACTTGATAACATCTCCATCGGACACACCGTACTGACCTCCACTATTGCGCTGAAGTGAAGTCCAACTTCCCAGGGGTCCATTCCATCTTACTATTTCTGCGTAAGCATTCGAATCTTGGAGGCATCTGAAGAAAATTTCGTATCCTGTGCAGCTGTGAGCCGATAGGGAACTTCGAAGGCGCAATTCCACTTCCTGACCTTCGGATGGTGTCGGTTTTGGACAATAGACGGTGGCTTGAGCTTCCTGATCGTTGCTCCACGTTCCCTTCAATATGGCCGTGGGGTCTTTATAGGGCGGGCTGAAGGGACTGTAATTGCCATGAGCATAACCCGATTGCGTTGAAACGTCGATCCAATCGAGTCCATCGGTACCGCCGTTGATCCAGACACCGCCCTCGGAAATCGGATCTTCTGTGAGAGCGAAAGTCGTCGTATAATAGTTCGTAGACGTATTCCGTCCTAAAAATCCAAAGAGCAGAAGAAATACGGTCCAAGAAAGTCTAGCCATTACGGAATCCTTCTCAAATCTTGAGGTGCCGCCCGCAGCGGCGGACACTCAGCAACCCGTGCGCTACATGTCGTTCGAGGTTTCAAACCGACATATCCAAGGCCCAAGCCGGCGTCCTTTTTGCGAACCAAATACGCGCTTCCATAACCGCCTCTCCGGCGCGAAGTGTCGCGCACTGGTACTGTTGTAGGCGCTCGCCGTGGGGCAATGTCAACCGACGTGCAACCCCCAATTCCCTCAATAGCACCGGTCGCTCCCGTCGCTTAACCCAGGAGCATGACCAATAAACTCAACCGTGCCTAGCCGGAGCTAGTGATTCGCCGGTCGCGCGTTTTCCTGCCCGCGGCCCAGAATGCCGGGGAACCAATGCACGGCGTTGTCGTGAAAGAGTTTTTTCAGGACTGGCCGTGGCAGCGCGAGCCCCTGGTAGGTGTGGCCCATGTACTCCACGATTTCGCTGGTGGAGAAGAACTTCCAATCGCGCTCGTAGGTGCTGCGGAACTCCGCCAGCGCGCTTTCGGTCTTGGCTTGCGGCATCACCACCAGGTCCGTCGCATAGAGAACCCGGTCCTGATACTTGATGAGGAACGCCCGCACCTTGTCACGCGGCTGAAGCATGAAATAGGGAATGCGCGCCGCCATATCGACGGCGAAGTTCGGGTAGCGGTCGAGGCGCTGGGCGATGTCATCGACGTTGGTCTCCATGCTGCCCAGGTGCGCGCCCACCACGCGCAGCTTGGGATTCACCGCCACCAGGTGGTCGCGAGCCGCGAGAATCGCCGCCTTCGACGGCCAATCGGGATGCGCGTAGGCGTATTCCTCGAGGTGCTCCTTGTAATAGTCGTAGTCGGGGCTTGCGGGATTGGGCGCCTGCCAGCAGGAATCGGGTTCGCCAAGGTGTGCCACGAGCGTCCGGTTATGCGCCGCGATATCCTGATAGATGGGCTCGAACGCCGGGTCATCGGCCATCACCCACTTCCCCGCCTTCGACTTCATCTCCATGCCCATCACTTTGTAGATCTTCACCGCGACGGCGCCGTTCGTGAAGTCCTGGTTCAGTTGGCGGATCGCCCGCGCACTGAATCCCGGCTCTTCGAAGTCATACGGGCTGAAGGTAGTGCAGAAGGCGGCGCGGCCTCTGGTGCTTTGCCGGACCTTCAACACGTCGGTGCGTTGCGGCTCCAGTCCCTTGCCGTAGGGATCGCGGTCGTCAATCACGCAGATGTTGAGCGCGCGCAAGTCAAGGCGCTCGATCAGGGCGTTGAGCT
Source organism: Terriglobia bacterium (assembly GCA_020072905.1). Taxonomy (GTDB): domain Bacteria; phylum Acidobacteriota; class Terriglobia; order UBA7540; family UBA7540; genus JAIQGB01. Next base: position 6,923 of record JAIQGB010000138.1, read on the forward strand.
CCGGATCGTCTTTGAAGATGTGAATGTGCGCGTCGATGGGTTGGATTCCGAAAAAACCTTTGAGCGCTGCACTCTCAGCATTCTCTGCCTTCGAACCCTGCCCAGCAAAGAGAACGGATGATAACGTTGGAGCGGCCGCGTACGTTCCCGCCGCAACCAGAAACGTTACAAAACACGCTCTGAGAGTTTTCAACCTCACCCTCCTAAGAATTCGGGAAATGTTTAGCGAGCGCTTGCCGAACACGTCCCGCCGCCAGGACTCTAACCGCTCGCCCGTCAAAGGGCAACAACAAACACCGATTTCAGGGCATCGGTGGCGCGAATGCCCGCTACCCACTTCCCCAGGCATCCGTCATCGTCTTGCGCGGACTTGTCCGTAGTCAGAACCTGTCCCTGGCCAGAACCGCATCGCACGCAGTTTCAGAAATCTAGGAGTAAGCTCTTAACATTGTTAGGAGCCACTCAGTGTAGCGGACGATCTTTGCGAATCGGAATTATTGCGGAGCACACGTATCGTTGTCCCGAAACAGCGTTGTGGGAAAACACGTGTCAGCGGCCCCGCCATTGGGCTTTCCTTACCCGCATGTCGCAGAAGTCCGCCGCCGGCCGTTTCGAGCCCAATTGACGGCTGCCAGACGCTAGGGAATGGATGGTCGCGCACACGGAAGTTACTCCCAGCTGTGCTAGCCGGCGGCGGACGGGCGGAAAAGAAGAATCACTCGCTCGCCCCACTGCAAGTTGCTGCCGCTCAGACAGTTCCGCTGGGTTTTAGGGATTCGGCCTGGGAAGTCGGCTTCCCGGAAAATGGCCGCCGTCCAATACAGACCCTGTGTAACACCGCAGTGTAGAGCGAAGTCGCTCAACCCCCGTATCGTCGCCGATCCGGAAACTACCTGCGCGACATCTTCGAACGCATCAGCACCCATCCCCAAAGCCGCCTCGCTGAGTTGCTTCCCGACCAATGGAGAACTGCACGGCGGGCGGCTAGTACCTCCTGATCTCCGCGCTTCTCAACTTCTCGACCCTGCTGCCCAGCAAATCGCGCAATGGCTTCAGGGGACGCTTACGACGTTTTGCGGGGGGCCGTGGGCAAACAGCTCGGGCGCTGCTGGAGAGCATCCCGAGACGTATACGGCTGACGGCTCCCATCATTTTTGGCTCGCCCCTTGCAACCGGGTCGGGGGCGGCAGCCTGCGGGAGCGACAGTATATGAGAACTGCGAGCTCAGCCGTGGGTGGTGTCCTAAGAGATACAATCGCGGTTCCGTTTTCTTCAGTCCGCCATCTTCTCCCCGACCTCCCTGAACTCCATCTCCAGTTCTCTGAAGGCTTCGATGATGCGCGGGGAGAAATGAGCGCCGCTGCCGGCGAGGAGGAGCTCGCAGGTATCTTCATGAGTGGCGGCGGCCTTGTAGCATCTTTTGGAACGCAGCGCGTCGTAGAAGTCGGCAACGGCCACGATGCGTGCGGCCAACGGGATGTCCTCGCCAGCCAGGCCGTTTGGATAACCGCTCCCGTCCCACTTCTCGTGGTGGGAACGGGCGATGGCGATTCCCATGTTGATGAAGGCGTTTCTGGGATACCTGGCGCGGACGGCCTCGAGAGTCAGGGCCCCGAGAGTCGAGTGAGTCTTCATTATCTCAAACTCCTCGGTCGAGTGCCTGCCGGGCTTCAGGAGGATGCTGTCGGGAATTGCCACCTTGCCGATGTCGTGCAGGGGGCTCGCATGGAAGAGATTGTCCACGTAGGCTCGGCTGAGGCTCTCACCATAATGCGGGTCTTCTTTGAGCTTTGTCGCCAGGAGCCTGCAGTAGATCTGAATTCTCTCAAGATGCTTGCCGGTCCCCTCATCTCGCGATTCGGCCAGCTTGGCCAGCGCGAAGATGGTGGTCATCTGCGAATCGGAGATCTCGCGAACCTGCTCGCGTACGAGGTCCTCAAGCTGACGGTTCTGCGCTTCGAGCGCAACCCGCAGCCGCCGCAGCTTCAGGTGAGTCTCCACTCGAACTCGGACTTCCTCGAACTGGAACGGTTTCGTCACGTAATCAATGGCGCCGGTGCCGAAGGCCTTCACCTTGTCCATCGTCTCGCTGAGGGCGCTGACAAAGACGACGGGAATATCCCTGAGCTTCGGGTTTGCTTTCAGCTGCCGGCAGACTTCGAATCCGTCCATCTCCGGCATCATGATGTCGAGGAGAACAAGATCTGGTGGAGAGTGCTCCGCCGCCTGGAGGGCTAGCTTACCGCTGAGAAACGGCCGGACTTTGTGCCCAGAATCCTTGAGCATTCCTGACAGCACTTCGAGATTAGCCGAGGTGTCGTCAACGATGATTATGTTCGCTAGGTCTGCAACGTCTGGAGTCTGTTTCATGGTTCGCTAGCCCTCCCCTTGAAGCAACGCGAGGAGCACGTCATATCGGAATCCGGTCGCCAGCTTTTGCAGGCTTTGGGCTAATGCGGCCTCTGGGATTTCCGCCTGGCCGATCAGCTCGAACAGCCGGTCCCTATCCCCGTTCACGGTTGCCTCTTTCATCTGCTCTACCCACTCGCGTGGCATCGCCATGAGGGAGGCCGAGGTCAGCGCGACAGGTGTCTCTCGTTCCCTTTGAGC
>JAIQGB010000139.1 GCA_020072905.1 Terriglobia bacterium
TCGCCGCCTGCGGGCCTTCCATCCCCAAGCCGACCTGAAGCTGCTGCGCGCGCTCCCCGAACACTTCGCGCAGGCAATCAAGGCGCGCGAAAAGGAATTGGCGCAGTTCATCCGCGAGATGCCGGAGAGCTATTCGAACCTGATTCAGGTAACGTCGCCGCGCGCTGTGCTCGCCGCCGACCCCCAGGCGGAACTGCAGGCACCATTTGGCCGCTACGTTGGAGTGCGCCGCGCCGCCGCACCTGAGCAGGACACGCGCATGCGGATCAAGCAGCGGCTGAAGGAGGCGCTGGCGCGCCATGGCTTGCTCGAAACGCCACGCTTCGAAAAGCAAATCCCCGCCGCCCAGTGGACCCACTCGGGCGACCCGTTCACCTTCGACTACGGCTATCGGCCGCTCCAAATCGAGGGCCGGCCGAACGGGCACTTCAAGTTCCTTCACGCGCTCTCGCTCCGGCGCGATAACGACCTCGCACACAAGCTCGCTAACACGATGCGCTACGTCCGCGCGAAAGAGCCCGCCGAGCTTACCGCCGTCGTCGAAGGCCTGCCCGCGCTCGGCGACAAGACCGCACTCCATTCCCAACGCATTCTCGAAGACGCCCGCATCATGCTCCAGTCTCTCGTCGGCATCGATGCCTACGCCCAATCGATCCGCGCTGAATTGCTGTAGCGGCGGCGCCTACGCCGTCTAACTACGCGGGGTGGCGCATACATGCCGCCTTCTGGCATGTGCGCGATCTGGGGATTGTAGAAAAAGCCGCGGACCTCCACAGCAGGTCCGCGCTGGCCGCTGCGCCCCGCAAAGAAAAAGCCGCAGAGTCTCTGAGAAGCAAGACTCTGCGCTAACTACTTCTGGAACTCTCAGGGACATCGCCCACAAGGCCCCTGAGATATGCACAAATCGCCTCGGTCGGGAAACCTCCTGAAACTTCCTGCATCCTTGGCCGGCCGCCTGCCAGGGTATACACCTGCGGAGGCGGGGCAGGCCCTTGGAAGACTTTCTCGGCGATGACCCGGTTGTAGCCGAGGACCCTGACGTGGCAGACGCTGCGGATTGCACTCCATCCAACCCCCGTATAGTGACCCACACGTTCCCGCCGCTCGGTCAGCTCGATAACCACATCTGCATCTTCCAGCGTGTCCGCTCGCATTGCCATCGGGAAGACATTCAGAAACTCCTGCGTGGCTCGTCGCGACAGTTGAGGCCGGAGAAATGAGGAACCGAGCTCGTCGGTCGAGGGCTCAAACTCATGGGTGACGAAGACCTTCCCACGGATGGTTGGCGACGGGAAGAAGTGTCCTATCAATTCCTTGAGATTCAAATCGATGCCTCCTGCTTCTTGTTCACTCGTTCCAGCCCTCGTGCTGCTGCCAGTCAACAATGCGCCGGGCGGCGCAGACCCCTGAATTGTGGGGTCTGCGATTTCCCGAAGGGACTTCTCACTGTCCTCATCTTCGAATCCATGAGCTTCCGCGTCCTGGCAACCAGTCGCTCCGCGAGATTGCAGACCGTTAAGAGCAACGGTCTGCGCCAGCCGCGGCTCACGACAGCTTGGCGATGCGGTTAGTGACTTCCTCGGCGAAGCGGTTGATGAAGCTCTGAATGTACGTATTCGGGTCGATGGAAGCGTCGGCGATGAGCGGCGTCAAATCGATGCCGAAAATCACCGAGGTGGCGACGTCGGTAGCGTGCGACTCGAAGTAAGTGGCGTTGGCGCGGCGGCGGCCCAGAGTGGCGATGTCGTAGCGCTTGCCGCCGGCAATTTGCGAATCGAAAATGCCCACGAGCGACGCCGCCAGATTCTCGTGCGCGGAAACGTCGAAGACGACTTTATCCTTGTCGTTCATCCAGTCCAGATTCCGCCAGACCTCACAGCCGTAGAGCCGCTCGGGGCGCTCGTCGGCGGGCAGCTCGCGCAGGGCGCGAATCACGCGCAGCACCACGCCCACGTGTGTGTCGTGCTTATCGGCGAGGTTGTGCGTGTAAATGACGCGCGGCTTCGCCGCCGCGATGAGCTTCTTCAGGTCTTCGACCACGTGGGCGTTCTTCCCGTCCTTCACCTCCCCGCTCGTATAATCGAGGAAGACGTGCGCGGAGAATTCGCCCACGAAGGCCGCCTTCTTCTGTTCGACGCGCCGCACGGCCTGCATTTGCTCGTCGGTGAAGTGTGCATAAACGCCGTCGCGGGCGCTGCCCGCGCCGTTGGTGACCGTCACGCCCGTGAAGGATTGCTCGCTGTTGCCGAAACACTCGAGGATGCCGTGCCAGGCCATGATCTCGAGATCGTCCTGGTGCGCGCCGATGGCAAGGTGGGTGGTGCGCAGCAGCGCCAGGTCCCCGGGCGAGCCATCCGGCGCGTACACTTCCGAGTTCGGGTTGTGGAATAGCATCGCTCCCTCCTGAAAATCAGCTCTTTTCCGGCAGGCTGGCGGCGGCGACGGCCTGGCCGATCCGGCGGCTGGATTCATCCGGCAGATGCAGCGCCACCCGGCCGGCCAGCTCGGGGAACTCGCGCGCCAGCACCTCCTGGGCGCGGCGGAGAATGATCGTCCCACCCTCGCCCGAGGTCACGCGCCCGAGCACCAACACGTGGCGCAGCTTGTAGAAATCACTGTAGTGCGCGATGCCGTAACCCACGAAGCAGCCGATCGACTCGAAGATCTGGCGCGCACGCTCATCGCCCGCGAGAAGTTTCTCCTGCACGGCCTTCAGCCGCTCCGCCGGGCCGAGTGACGGCGCAAGCTCCAGGCCCGCGACCGGCGCCAACCGAAACACCGCCTGCTGGGAAAAATACTGCGCGCCCACGCCGCGATCGCGGGACCACTCGTCCTGTGGCGCCTCGGGATCGTAGTCCACGGGCACAAACGCCAGCTCGTTCAGCCACGTGGTGATCTCGCCGCTCTCGGTGACGTAACCGCCCGCCTGGCTCGAGCCGAGCGCGATGCCGAGCACGGCGGTGTCGTTGAGCGACAGGGCGCCCGCCAGCGCCGTCACTTCGCCGTCGTTTACGACTACGAACGGAATGCCGCCCCACGCTTCCTTGAGGTCGAAGAAGAGGCGCGTGATCTTGGCGTCGAAAAGGTCTTTCGGAACGCCCCGATAAAGCGAAGCGACGCGTGGGCGATTGTTGATGTAAACGCCCGCAGCGCTGCCGCCGATGGCGTCAACTCTCGGCAGGTGCTTAGCGGCGGATTTCAGTGCCGCGTTAATTTCGTTGAAATGATAGCTCGGGTCGGTGGCGTGGCGCGGGTCCCAGACGACTTCTTCGGTGTGCACCGCCTCGCCGTCAATCACCGCTGCCACCTTACGGTCCGTGGCGCCAAGGTCGAATCCGATCCGGGAGCCCTCCAAATGCCCGCCTAGCTTCATGGTGCCTTCGGAGGGGGCAGGGACTCTATCGGCGCCGGTGATCTCCACCGTAAACGGATGCTCGTAAACGCCTCCCATGAAGTCATAGTCGAAAGCGCGCGCGCCGCGTGGTGAATAGACGTCGCGGATATGCCCGCCGATGGACCGCGGCCCGCCCACGATCACCCGCCAGCCACCACGCTGCCAGAGCAGGAATTTGACCAGCCGCTCGGCGTAAGGAAGGTTCAGCTCGGCGCCGTCGGCGCGCTCGTCAAAACACTCCGTGTGATAAACGGAGACCGAGCCGTCTCCGCGCTCGAGCGCGATGGCGAGGGGTACCGCGCGACCGGAAGCCTGCACCCGCTGGCGATAGGCGCGATTCGCCAGCACCGCCGGCGCAAACCGCCGATGGAGCGGCGGCACGATCGCGGGCTTGGCCAATGCCGCGAGTTTCCCGAGATGCTCACTCATCCTGCACTTCCCTTCCTGCCGCTCAACTTCACCGCACCGCCTTCGGCGGACTAAACAGTGTGCCGTAGAGAGCGCGAAAATTCGAGAGATAAAAAGTCGCTGGCTCGCGAAGGGGAACCGCAAAACCGCAGGGCGGTCGCAGCTAAACTCGCGAGAGGGCAAGCCGAATCCCGAACCCCGAATCCCGAAACCCGCGCCTCATTCGTTCCAGCCCTCATGCTGCTGCCAGTCGACAATGCGCAGGTGATGCTCCTCGCGCGGCAGTTCCGTCAGGGGGCGCCGCATGCCTTCGGAGAGATTGCCGTCCTGCGACTGGTAAATCCAGAGCATCTCCTGCTTGAGCGCTGCCGCCTCGCCGCTCAGGTAATACGTCACCTTGTCGTATTGGTAGGGAGCCGGCTTGAAGCCGCCCGCGCCGTAGCTGACGTCGGTTAGCACGACGGTCGCGGGATCGATGCGCTTCTCGCGCAACAACTCTTGACACGCCTTGAGCGCGAACCAGTTCGCGGTGCGGTGGTCCACGTGACGCTCGTCGGGGTGCGTGGTGGCGATCATCGCCGGATGGAAGTCGGAGATGATCTGCTTGACCAGGTCAATGACCGGCTCGCGCGCGTAAGGGAGATTGGGCTTGAGGACGTTTCCGTACGGCGCGTGGTCAGCAGCGAGGTAGATGGAGAGGAAGGGATTCGAGGGCTTGATATTCTGCGACCAGATTGCTCCCGAGCCGCCGTCCGGCAGGCCCAGGAAAATCAGGTTCTCGCGTTTGAGGCCCAAGTGCCCGAGCGCCTCGACGCTCTCTTCCATGCGCACCATGCCAAACTCGCGCGCTTCGTTGGGGCCGCAAGGCTTCGAGTAATACCGCTCGCAGGCGCCCACGTCGCCGCTCGTGAAGAACACCACGCGGACGGGAATGCCCGCCTCAACTGCCACACGGACCAGGCCACCATACGCACCCTCGTCGTCCTCGTGGGCGTTGAAGATCATCAGCGAGGCGGGGAGAGAGTTGACGGCGATGTCCGAAGTCGTCGTCGCCAGCGTCCCGCCCTCGGGGGTGACGAGCGCCAGCTTGAGCGGATAATTGCCGGGCGTGGTGGTGGCGGGAATGGTCCACGCGTCCGCTTCCACGGCGCGCGTCGCCTCTTTGTCGAGCGCCAGCCCGGAAGCAAGCGTCGCGGATTGCACCTGCTTCCCGCTCGCGTCGGTGAATTCCGCGCGCAGTGTCACGCCTCGCCACGCAGCCTCGGTGGAATTCTTCACCGTCGCCTTGATGCGCACCGTGTCGCCGGGCCGATAGAGCGTGTGCGCGCGGTCAAGCGTAATGGCGGGCGAGAGCATCCCCGGCGGATAGAACTCGCGGTACTTCGTGAAGTCGATATCGGAGTTGTAGGGGTGCGTGAAATTGCGGCTGTAGGGCTTGGGCAGATCGCGGTCCGGCGGGCGGACGATGGCGGGAGTGGTGAACTGCATGTCGTAGAGGACGGTGCGGTCCGCATTCCATACGGCCACGGTGTAGCTGTCCACCTCGGGCGGCGCCAGTTTCTCATGCCGCGCGGGGCCGCCGGCGCCCATTACCGCTACCTGCTGCCCCTGCAGGAACGCCGCCCGCCCCGCGGGCATCATGGGAATGGTCACCTCGCTGCGCCCCGGCAAGTCGAGGTGCTCGCGGAGGACTTTGATCGCCAGCTCGGGGTTCGAGGTGTCGCTGGCTGCGGCGCCTGCGCTCGAGAAGAGTGATATCCACGGATAGTTGGCATTGGAGAATTCGACTTTCAGACCCTTCATCGGAGTGCGCGTGAGGTTCTCAAGCACCACCTCGCACTCGATGGGATCGCCGACCGTGTAGAACGTCTTATCGAGCGCGAGCCTTGCGATGCGCACCAGCTTGCGGTAAGCGGCAAAGCCGCGGATCTTCTGGCGGGCGAAAACCTTCTGCGCTTCGCGATCTTCGACCCGCAGCGTGACGCTATAGACCCCGGTCGGCGCCTCGTTAGGAATCAGCCAGGCACCTTCGAAGGTGGCGCCCTGCGCCCTGCCCATCGCCTCCTTGCCGTTCAGGTCAAGTTGCACGCTGCTCACGGCCGTTGTGCCGATATAGGAAATGTCGGCGAACACCGCGAAACGCGCCAGATCGCCCGCGGTCTCGCCGTGCAGCGTGGCGCGAATCGTCGCCTCCGAGCCCACGTTGTAGCCCGTATCGGATGGTGCACCTTCGATCGAAAGCTCCTCCGCTCCGTGCGCCGCAGCCGCCAACACGAGGCAGAGTGCCATCGTCCAAAGCCCGCTTCGCATGACCATTGCGTCTCCTTGATCCATAAGTGTAGCCGCCATTATTCCGGGACGCGGCCCGGAGTTCAACTCGAATTCTTGCCGGTCGCGAAAAGGGCTTGTGCGCACGGCAGCGTCCTCGTAGAATTGGCGCGACCTCGAGTTCTTTCCTCTACAGGCAATAACGTGCTGAGCGCGCTCCGATCCCGCCGATGGTCTGTGCTGTTCGCCGTGGCGTTGGCGGCTCCGCTCGCCGCGTTGGCCCTGCTGGGGCGGCGCGGTGAAGGCCTCACGGCCTACACCGTGCCCCAGTCCGCCGCCTCCGGAAAGCCAACGGATTCCGGTGTAGCGATATCAGGATCTCACGATTGGCGCGACAGCTTCGGCGACGGCTTCCCGGACGCCGCGCGGCTCGACCGTGCCTCCGATCGCGAGAATTTCGTCCGCTGGCTGACCTTCCTCGCTGAGGCCGCGTATTACCAGCCTACGGCGGCTTCGCAAGATGAGATCCAGGACTGCGCGGCGCTCATCCGCTACGCGTATCGCCATGCCCTCGTGGCGCATACACCAGCCTGGCGGCGCGAGGTGGGACTCGCGGCCGACCCGGGTTTCGGCGACATCACTAAATTCTCCTATCCCGATTGGCCGCTCGGACGGAGCCTCTTCCGCACGCGGCCGGGGCCGCTGGCGCGCGGTGATTTCGAACGCAAGGCCTTCGCGGAATTCGCCGACGCGGCGACCCTTCTGGAATACGACACCTTTCGAGTCTCACGCCAGCTCGCCGCGGCGCGGGCGGGCGATTTGCTCTTCTTCCTCCAGCCGGAGCAGGACCAGCCCTTTCACGCCATGCTTTTCGTAGGCCGTTCGTATTTTCAGCCGCAGGGGACGGACTGGATCGTCTATCACACCGGCGAGATCGACGGGAGGCGCGGCGAAGTCCGCCACCTGCAGGCCGTCACGTTGTTCCGCCATCCGGACGCGCGCTGGCGGCCCCTGGCCGCGAACCCGCGATTTCTGGGCGTGTACCGGTTTGATCTGCTGCGTTAGAAAACGATGAAGAGGCGGCTCATCTCGCGTTTCGAACGACCGGCGCTGGTCACCGCGACGCTGCTCGCCAGCGTCATCGCGGCCCTCGCTCCCGCGCTCGCCCAGGACCCCGAATCCACCGAGCCCTTCTTCAGCGTTTCTTCGCAACAGACCTACTCACCTTCGCAAAACCCCAAAATCTGGATTCAGTTCCGCCAAGTGGACCGGCTCGACTTCCGGATCTATCGCGTCAAGGATCCCGTGGCCTTCTTCGCCAAGCTCCGCGATGCGCACTCCTTCGGCAGCGAGAAGCAGGAACTCGCCCGCGAGAAGACTTGGCTCGAACGCTTCCACGAGTGGAAGCGCGACCTGCGCCTCGCCATCCGTGACTTCTTTCGCCTGCAGCTGCGCTACGACACCCGCGCGCGCTTCCACTCCGAGCGCGTACGCGAGCAGAAGCTGAAACGCATTCCGCTCGACGTGACCGCCTACGCACAGGTTCCGCTGCTCAACCGGCAGCAACTGGTGCTCTCCTGGCGCGAGCTGCTGCCCAGGACGCGCGACTCGGAATATCGCGAAATCCCCGTCGATCTTCACCAGAAGGGCCTGTTCCTGGTCGAAGTTACGAACCGCGAGTTGCGCGCCTACACGCTGCTGATGATCACGGACCTCGCGCTGGTTTCAAAAACCGCGCCGGGGCAGATTCTGCTCTTCGTTGCGCACCGCACTTCGGGCGAGCCCGTCGAAGGCGCCACGACGGTCGTCTACAACAACCACCAGGAGCTGGCGCGTGGCGCGACCGATGCCTCCGGCGTCTACCAGTCGGGCTTTGAGACGATCAAAGTGCAGGACGCCATCATGGTGGCCGCCAAGGACCAGGACGTGGCCGCCACCAGCGTCGAATCGTTCTTCTTCTACGACTCTTCCGCCACCGATTACGTCGGCTACATTTACACGGACCGCCCCGTCTACCGGCCTACGCACGACGTGGAATTCAAGGGCGTCCTTCGCGCGCGCCGCGCCGGCCGCTATACGCTTGACCTTCCACCCGCGGTGACCGTGGAAATCACCGACGCCAATTCCAAGACGATTTACCAGCAGAAGCTCAACCTCTCTCCCTTCGGGTCGTTCAGCGGCAAGATCACGCTCGGGCCGCTCGCCTCGTTGGGGGCGTATTCCCTCATCGCCCACCTCGGCGAGAAGAGCGTCTACGGTGGGTTCGAAGTGCAGGAATACGTGAAACCCGAGTATGAAGTCACCGTCTCCACCGACAAGGCGCGTTACCTCCAGGGCGAACCGATTCAGGCCACCATCAACGCGCGCTACTATTTTGGCGCTCCGGTCTCCGGCGGGCGCGTCAAGTATTCCGTCTACGAGTCGCGTTATTACTTCCCTTATTGGCGCGTGCTGTGGGGCAGTGAGGAGCCGGAAGGCGACGAGGGCGAGGAAGGCGGCTACGCTTATTACGGCGCGGAAGTCAGCCAGGGCACCGGCCAGCTCGATGCCGACGGTCTGCTTAAAATCAGTGTGCCGACTGAGGTCGATGCGGAAAAGCAATCCTATCGCTATCGCATCGAGGCGCACGTCACGGACGCCAGCAACCGCGAAATCGCGGGGAGCCGCGGCGTGCTCGCGACGTACTCCACGATCGTTGTCTTGCTCGACACCAACCGCTACGTCTATCGCGCCGGCGACCAAGCGGATATCACCGTGCGCACGGTGGACTACGACCTGCAGCCCATCTCCGCCACTGTCCAGCTCAACTTTGAAGAGCGCACGGGCTGGGGCCGGGAGGCCACGCGACGACCGCTCGGCGGGGCACACGTCACCACAGACGCCAAAGGCGTCGCGCACTATCTCTACACCGTCCCGCGCGTGGCTGGGCTTGTCGTGCGCGCCAGCGCTTTCGATTCCAATAAGCGCGAAGCGAGCCACGAGACCAGCCTTTGGGTCTCGGGCGCCACCTACGCGCAGGCCGGTCCCGAATACCAGCGGCTGGAGATCTATCCCGACAAGCGTTTTTACCGGCCGGGCGATACGGCTCACATCCTCATTGTCACGCATCGACCGGGCGCGCACGTCCTCGTCACTGCCGAGGGCCAGCAGGTTTACACGTGGGCCGTCTACACGTCGAACGAGTCTTCGCTCACCGTGGACGTCCCCATCGAAGATCGCTACGAGCCGAACTTCTTCCTCAACGTTGCCTTCATCAAAGACGAACAACTTTTCGAGAGCAGCCGTAACATCTCGGTGCCGGCGACGGAGAAAATCCTGAAAGTGACGATCGAGACCGACAAGCCGCAGTACCGCCCGAACGACAAAGTCACGTACACCATCG
>JAIQGB010000140.1 GCA_020072905.1 Terriglobia bacterium
ACCAGGTAGTCCGAGGCGCGGTACGCATTCGCCATGACGGTAAGCGCGGGATTGAACCCGCCGTTCGTGACATGAACGCTGGCGTCCACGACAAAGAGATTGTCCACGTCGTGCACCTGGCAGAATTTGTTGACGACTGCTGTCTGGGGATCATCTCCCATCCGGCAGGTCCCGGCCTGATGCTGGCCGCCGCTCAATCCGCGCCCGGGAAGTTTCAGCCAGGTCTTGATGGCTCCGGCGGCCCGCAGCCACTCCTCGGCCTTGGTGGCTACGAATTTGGCGGTCTCCACCGTTTTGGGATGATTCAGGCCGGAAAGGCGAACGACGGGAATGCCCCAGTAGTCTCTCACCTTCGGGTCAACTTGCACGCGGGAGTCGAAGACGGGCATCTCCTGCACCGGCCCGTGGACGGAGGCGTTCCGCCGGAACTCCTCGCGCATGAAGTCCTTGTGCGCCGCCCCCCAGCGCGGTACTCCGGGGACGCGGAGCTGCGACAAGTTGTAGGGCAGGCGGATAAACTCGTTGGCGAGGCCACCGCCGCCGATCACGCCCGGGTTGCCGTGATTGTAGTCGCAGACGGCTATAGTGGCTCCGGGGCCGAGGTCGTCGTAGATGTCGAAATCGAACAATCCATACGCCCCGGCATACGCGTGCCCCTGGAGATTCCTGCCTACCCAGTCGTGGCGATTGCCAAGGCCATTCGGGAAGAGCGGGCTCTGGGAATTGAGCAGCAGCCGTGGCGACTCGGTGGCGGAGCAGGAGACGATCACCAAGTCGGCAGGCTGCTCCTGGAGGCGGTCCTGGGCGTCAAAGTAGGCGACGCCGGTCGAGCGGCCTCGCGCATCGGTGAGAATTTCTTTTGCCACGCACTCGGTGCGCAGCTCGCAGTTGCCCGAGGCGAGCGCCTTGGGGATGACGGTGTTGTGCGTGCCGCACTTCGCATCCACTTCACACGCGAAGCCCACACACCAGCGGCAGCGCATGCAGGCGCCACGGCCGTTGAAGGGAACGGTGTTGCGCGCCATGGGGGCGTCGAAGGGATGTAAGCCGAGCAACTCGGCCGCGTCCCGGAGGAGTTGGTGCTCGCGACTGGGCGGGAGCGGCGGCATGGGCAGCGGCTTCTTGCGCGGCGCCTTAAAGGGATTGTTCGTGTCGTCGCCCGCGACGCCGATTTCCCATTCCGCCTTTTCGTAATACGGTTCGAGGTCTTGATAAGAAATAGGCCAGTCCTCGAGGGTGCTGCCCTCGACCGCGCCGTAGGTGGAGCGCATGCGGAAGTCTTTTTCCATGTAGCGCCACGCCAGCGCGCCATAGCTGAATGTGCCGCCGCCCACGCAGGCGGCGTTGTTGTGGTAGTTGCCGTCGCTGGGCCGGACGAGTTCTTCCCGGCCGTCTGCATCCACAAACACGCGAACGTAGCGCTCGTCGTCAGGGCCAAAGGCGCTGCCCAGCGCTGTGACTCGCTGGTTGAGCAGGTCGTCCTTGCGGCAATCGAAGGGCGTGTACCACTTTCCGCGCTCGAGCAGCACGACGCTCAGGCCAGCGAGGGCCAGCTCTTTGGCGACGACTCCCCCGCCCGCCCCCGCCCCAATCACCACCGCATCCATCAAATTTTCTTGTCGCGGCGGTCTCCGACCGCCGACAGGCGGCGATGAGGACATCGCCGCTACAGCGCTAACTCTTCGCTGCGGGCTTCGTCAGGTCGTACGGCAACTGTCCGCGCACGGGCGGGTAAGGAAGCTCCAGCATCTTCCAGCTCACCGCCTCGCGATTCCCGCCATGCCGTGGGTCGCCGTAGAAGCCTTGCATGGTGTGATCAACGACCAGAGCGAAAAAGGCCTTCGCGGACCGGCGCTTCCAGATATCTCCTGGTGCCTCCCCCTTTTCCAGGGCTTGCAGCACAGCGATTTGCTTGTCGGGCAGCAGTTCGCGGAATTTCCTGCCGTACAGGGCGAGGCTCGATTGGTCAACGCCGACCAGGCCCTCGCGATAAGCCTTCTGGTGGCGCTTGAGATGTCCCACCAATTGCCGATCGATGAAGTTGACTGCGCCAGCCGGGACCGCGCCCGGATCTCGGTCGGTGGGGACAATTTGTCCACAGATGGCTTCCAGGGTCTTCGCCTCCTCAGCGGTGAGGAAGCGCCAGGAGCTCGTGGCTTTGCTGCACGATATGACCGGAACGGTGGCGGCAGCGGAGACCGCGATCTGGATGAACTTACGTCGGCTCAGGCCCCTCTGGCGTTTCATTCCCGGTCCTCGGACTTTCTGTCGCGGAAAAGCGTACAGGAGTGCGCAGTTTCTACGTCATTACGCACACCCGGCATCCTTCCTCTGCAACCTGCCTTCCCCTTTCCCTCATGGCTTCCAGCGGCTCCGGTGCGAACGAAATGAAGATGCCGGATATTTCCGGGGTACGATGCGAGGTATGCTGTTGAGTGGCCACGTTCGAGTCAGGGTGGACACCAGACTGAAGAGCCTGGGGCGAAAGAAATGTGCGCCTCGCTCCTATCTTGATATATTCGAATCTCGGGGTGGTCCGTCCGATGCCGGTCCCGGATGCGATGTCGCATGACGCCTACAGACCATGAGAGTACTGCCCTCGCTGATGCCCGTCCGGGCCCGGGGAAGACCTCCGACCGTGATGCCATCCTTCTGCTCAGCCTGTTCGGGCTGGCGATTCTCTTCACGATGGCCGGGGTGGCCGCTCGGCTCTTCCATGCCAAGGAGAGGTCACTGGGGCAAGAATGGTACGCCCGTGGTGAAGCCGACCTGAAGGCGGGCAGAGCCCCGGTCGCCATCGAAGATTTCCGCAACGCGCTGGCTTACGCGCGGGATGATCCGTTCTATCGCCTGCATCTGGCGCTGGCCTTGGCGGCGGCAGACCGCAACGAGGAAGCAAGGGCTCATCTGCTCAACCTCTGGGAGCGGCAGCCGGGCGACGGGACGGTGAACCTGGAGCTCGCGCGCCTGGCCGCACGACAAGGGAAGACTGCCGACGCGGTGCGGTACTTTCACAATGCCATCTTCGGCGTCTGGCCGGGGAATCCGGACGAAGCGCGGCGCGACGTCCGATTCGAGCTCTGCGATTTTCTCCTGGCCCGCGGACTCAAAGCTGAGGCCCAGGCGGCCCTCATGGAGCTCGCCACCAAGCTCCCCAAAGACGCCGACCTTCACGTGCGAGTGGCGGACCTCTTCCTGGCCGCCGCGGATTACCCCCATGCCCTCGCAGAATTCCGTCAAGCCCTGGATGTCAGCAATCGCAACGAACAGGCGCTCGCCGGGGCGGGCGAAGTGGCATTCAGAATGGGTGACTTTCGCACGGCGCGCCGCTATCTCGACCGTGCGGTACGTCTGAATCCCCAGAAGAGGGACGCGGCCGGCCTCCTGGAGATCACCAATCTGGTCCTTGCCCTCGACCCTCAAGCGCGCGGGATCTCCGCTCGGGAGCGGGCCGCCCGCGTGGTGCGCGCTTTCGGACTAGCCACAGCGCGTCTGGAAGCATGTGCCGCGAAGCGCCAAGAGGTCCTCCGATCGGCGGAACCCGATCCCGAGATCCGGCTTCTCTCCGACCGTGCTAAACAGATTCGTCCCAAGGTGAAAGAGAGGACCCTGGCGCGCGATGCCGATCTGCTGACACAGACAACCGACTTGGTTTTCGAAGTCGAGCAGGTTTGCCAGCAGAAATGCGAGCCGGCCACGGGAGGCGATTTGGCCCTACTGCTCCTGGCTCGCCAGCGTGGAGGAGCGGAACCGTGAGCGCCGACCCGGTTGCTTCTCCGCCGCCCGCCCCGAGTGACACCCGGCCACTCGGCATGACCGACCGTCTGCGCTCCCTGCGCGCGGCCTGGACCTCCGGCCGCGTGCGTCTGCCCTTGCGCGAAGATCATCTCTTTCTCCTCCTCGCCGTCATCATCGGGCTTTACTCCGGCCTCGCCGTGGTCCTGTTTCGAATCTCCATTGATTGGGCGCGGCTGCGATTCCTGGGCTCGGCACTCGCTCCTTCCTGGCCCCGGGTGGTGCTGGTTCCAGGGGTGGTCGGGCTGGTGGTGGCTTTTCTGGTGATCCACTTCTTCCCGCGCGTGCGCGGCAGCGGCGTCAACCAGACCAAGGCCGCGATGTACATCTATGACGGATACATTCCTTTCAATACGGTCATCGGAAAATTCATCACCTGCGTGCTGGCCATCGGCAGCGGGCAGTC
The DNA here is from genome assembly GCA_020072905.1 of Terriglobia bacterium. Lineage (GTDB taxonomy): Bacteria > Acidobacteriota > Terriglobia > UBA7540 > UBA7540 > JAIQGB01. The sequence goes on from JAIQGB010000140.1 coordinate 4,202, forward strand.
CTTGGGGCCCGAGGATCCCGCCCTGCAGATGGGGGCGGGGATGGCCTCGGCCTTGGGACGGGGCCTGCGGCTCACGCGCGAGAAACTACGCCTGATTGCTCCGGTGGGGGCGGCCGCGGGGCTGGCGGCGGCGTTCAACGCGCCCATTTCCGCGGTGCTGTTTGTGATCGAAGAGGTGATCGGCAAATGGAGCGCCGGAGTGTTGGGCGCCATCGTCCTCGCCGCCGTCTCCAGTGTGGTGGTCGAACGCGGCTTCCTCGGCGAAGAACCGCTCTTCCGTGTTCCGCCTTACCACCTGGTGCATCCCGCCGAACTGCTTGCCTACGCGGCGCTGGGAGTGATCGGGGGCTTCGCTTCGATCTTCTTTGTCAAGCTGGTGGCCTGGGCGCGAGCTCATCTGAAGCGGCTGCCGCGCTGGACGCAGTATGTTCAGCCGGCTCTGGCCGGGCTGCTGATCGGGTTCATCGGGATTTGGTTTCCCCAGGTGATGGGCGCCGGATACGTTTTCATCGACCAGGCGATGCACGACCAGTTCACCTGGCAAATCCTGGCGCTGCTGGGCGCCTTCAAGATCCTCTCTACCAGCCTCTCGTTCACGAGCGGGACGCCCGGCGGCATGTTCGCCCCTACGCTCTTCATCGGCGCCATGGTGGGCGGCGCGGTGGGCGGCATCGAGCACTACTTCTTCCCCTGGCTGACGGGCTCGGTGGGCGCGTACGCGCTGGTGGGGATGGGGGTGTTTTTCGCGGGTTTTCTGCGCGCCCCGTTCACCTCCGTCTTCATGATTCTGGAGGTGAGCGGCAACTATTCCATCATTGTCCCCGTAATGATTTCCAACACCATCGCCTACCTGCTCTCCCGGCGGTTTCAGGCCACGCCCCTTTTCGATGTATTCTCACGCCAGGACGGCATGGACCTGCCCTCCATGGAGGAGCAGCGCGAAGAGACCATTCTGCGCGTGGAAGACGCCATGCGGCCGTATGCCGGGCCCTTCCTCCGCGACGAGGACCGAGTGGCCGATGCCCTGCGACGGGCTGAGGAGTCGGCCCTAAACTTTCTCCTGCTGCCGGGCGCCAATGGGGTATGGCGCGGCTTCCGCAAGGACACTCTGCAGAAGTTGGTGCGCGAAGGCAAGGGAGACATGCTGCTGGGGATCGCCGTCACGGAAAAGCCGCTGCCCTGGGTGCATCCCGATCAGCCTTTGGAAGTCGCCCTGCGGGAGATCAGAGACTTGCCGCTGTTGCCGGTCGTCCATCGCGCGGACTTCCGCAAGCTGGAAGGGGTCCTTTCGCTTTCGGACATCCTGGGGGCCTACCACGCGGAGGCCCGGCGGGAAAAGCAGGAAGAACCCACCGCTGACGGCGGAGGGTGAGTCGCGCATCCCGAGAGATAGAATTTCATTCCCGGCGCGGGTGAGAGAAAGAGAGGGCCGCGATGGAAGAATCCAAGCTGGAATCGCTTGAGTCCACCGATTCGATCTACCATCACGAGGTGTTTCAGCAATTCTGATCCCGACTTATGGTTGATGCGGTCATCATCGGCGCAGGGGCAGGCGGCGGCATCGTCGCCAAGGAGCTCGCCACGGCGGGATGGTCCGTGGTGCTCCTGGAGCGCGGGCCGTGGCTGCAATCTTCTGATTTCGGGCACGATGAGACCCGCGAAAGCTGGACGACCGCGATCCATCGCGAACCGTTCGGTCCCTTGCCCTCCGAAGTCCGCACCGCGCGCCCGAGCGCCGATCGCGACGCCGTGACCGTACACCCCCGCGAAGGACTCTGCGGCACGCTGCCCGCCGTCGTGGGCGGCGGGACGGTCTATTACGGCGCGATGGCGTGGCGCTTCCACGAGGAGACGTTTCGCTTGCACTCGCGCCTGGGCCCGGTTGCCGGCGCCAATCTCGAGGACTGGCCGATCACCTACGCCGACCTGGAGCCTTACTACGAGAAGGCCGAATACGAGCTGGGCGTCAGCGGCGACGAGAATCCCTTCGGCCCGCCACGCCGCAAACCCTTGCCGCTGCCGCCCGTACCTGACAACAAGGAGGCGGAGTTCCTCTACCCCGCGGCGCGCAGTCTGGGCTGGAAACCGTTCCACACACCGCTCGCCATTATTTCGCAGGACTACCGCGGGCGCGCCGCCTGCACGCGCTGCGCCTTCTGCAACGGCTTTGGCTGCGAAGTGGGCGCGAAATCTTCCACGCTGGTGACGGTGATTCCCGAGGCGCTGCGCACGGGCAACTGCAAGCTGATTCCTCACGCCTTCGTGCGCGAGATTACCGTGAACGCGCGCGGCGTTCCCGGCGGAGTGGTTTATCAAGTGGGTTCGCCGGGCCAATCGTCCTGGCAGGAGCTGAAGGCGCGCTTGATCGTGGTGTGCTGTTCGGCGACGGAAACGCCGCGTCTGCTGCTCAACTCGCGGTCGCGGTTCTTCCCTCGCGGCCTCGGCAACGAGCGCGACCAAGTGGGGCGCAACATCGAAAACGACGGCGGCACGTTCGTTTACGGGCTCTTCGACCGGGTCGTTACCGACCAGTTGGGCCCGGGCGTCTGCTGCGGCGTGGATGATTTCCAGTTTCGCAGCGAAGCGGGCGTGGAAGGTTTGCTGGCGGGAATCCTCAGCAACTATCACACGCGCCCGCCGCTCGGCTTTATTCATCGCCTGAGGCTTCCGGAGAACGTGCCGCCTTACGGGCGGGAGCTCAAGCGCTTCTACCAGCGTTACTTCTTGCGCTCCATCTGGCTCTATGCGACCTGCCACACCTACCCGCGCTTTGAGAACCGCGTGGACGTCGATCCCGCGGTGTGGGACGGGCGCGGCGTGCCCGTCAGCCGCATCACCTATCGCCAGCACGCGCGCAATGCCGACGAGCAGCGATTCATGGTCGCCCGCTCGGAAGAACTGCTGCGCGCAGCCGGCGCGCACACGATTGTGAAACCCGCGATCACGCCCGAGTCGTCGCAGGGGATCTCCACCCATCAGCAGGGAAGCTGCCGCATGGGGAACGATCCGCAATCCTCCGTCGTGGACCGCACCGGACGCGTCCACAACGTGCCCAACGTTTACCTCGCCGATGGCAGCCTGCTCGTGAATCCCGCCGGCGCCAACCCCGCGCTCACCATTCAGGCCTTGGCCTACTGGGTCGCCGCGCACATCGTTCGCAACTCTTAACCAATACGCGTAACATATCACCTGCAAATAATTCTGAACGCTCCACCCTCGATAGCGGTCTTAGTTGATGAGGACTCGGATGGCAGTGTCAGGGCAGGTGAGCTTGAGTGAGCCCATTCCTATGACTCTGCGCACGCGGAGGAAGCGGGCTGAGATCCGCGACCGCCGCGCCTGGCTCGCGCGGACTGCATGGCGGGTGGCGCTCGATCGAAGGAAGGGGAATCCCGAAGTTGGGCTCGAGGACGCGGCGGAGGCCGTGTTGCGACTCAGGGCGCAAGGGGCTGCCCCGGACGAAATCGCAGCCCAGGAACAGATGCAAGCGCTCCTGGCGCGGCTCATCGCCAGCTTGCCGGAAGACCTGCGGGGCGTGTTGATGCTCTCGGCCGCGGAGGATTTGACTACCGCGGAGATTTCGGAAGCGCTGGGCATACCCGAAGGCTCGGTGCGTACGCGGCTGATGCGGGCGCGCGAGTTGCTGCGCGGAAAACTCTCCGCCCTGTTGGAGCGGGAACATGGACGACGATAGCGACCATTTCGTGGACGAATTGCTGGAAGCGTCGCTCCAGCGCTATCGGAGCGAAGAGCCGCGAGCAGGAATCGAAAACCGGATTCTGGCCAATGTGCGCGCCAGCGCAGCGCAGCAGCGGCGAGGGATCTGGATCTGGGCCCTGGCGGCTGCTGCGGCCGCACTCTGCATCATCGCGGTCGTCGTTTCCGTCTCGCGCCGCCAGCCTGCGCCGGTTCCCGTGCCGTCGCCACTCGCCGTCACCAATCCGGCGCCGCCTAATGTTGTCCCGCGGGAAGCGCCCCTCGGGCTGAAGCCGATTCGGCGCGTCCGCCGGGCGGCCGCCGCACCCCGCCGCCCGGAACAATTCCCCACCCCCGCTCCTTTGTCGGCGCAGGAGAAGCTGTTACTCGCCTACGTCTCGCAAACTCCCCCAGCAGAGCTGCGAATGCCGGTCGGTCCAAGCCCGGGAGCAGAACCTCTGGAGATCACCGAACTTAGGGTTGCCCCAATCGAAATCAAGGAGCTTCCGAAACCAAGCGAGTAGGTCAAGGAGGAATTATGCCCAAGAAGACCGTGTATGCCGTCGTGCCGCTGCTCATCGGTTTGAGCTTCGCGGCGACCTCGAAAAGCGCCGCCGCGCAGGAGGCGCCGAAATCCGCGGAGCACGGGACTCCGGCTGTGGCCGCCGAGACCAAGCCCGTCAGCGTCTATCGTCTCGACTTCGTAGTCCGCGAGTTGGAAGACGGCAAGCGCCTCAACTTACGTAACTACAGCCTGTCGGCGAAAAGCCGCCAGTGGGCCAGTCTGCGCGTCGGCAGCCGAATCCCCATCATGACCGGGGAAAGCCAGATGCAATACCAAGACGTCGGGATCAACATCGATTGCATGCCCGGGGAGCACGATGACCAGATCTTGCTGAGCACGAGGTTCGAGTCCTCGAGCGTTGTGGCGCCGGACAAGACGACGGAGGGTGCCGGTGTCCGATCTCCGACGACGCCGATCTTCCGGCAAGTGAAATTCTCCGGCGACTCGCTCTTAGCACCCGGCAAGCCCACGGTGATCGGTACGCTTGACGATGTGGCGACGAACCGCCGCTATGAAATCGAAGTGACGGTGACGAAGGTGAAGTAGGGACGGCTCGCGAACCGCCCGACAAGGGCGCAAGGAATATCTGTAGCGGCGGTTTCCAACCGCCGAGCGCTCTCTGGCCGCCGGTTGCTGTCGAGGCAAAAGCCGCCGCTCAGAGAGCGCCGCTACACGCATTCACCCGTCCCGCTCGATGCGAGGGCATTTGAAATTGGAAATTGGAAACCGGAAATTGGACACTCGAAATTGGAAAATCGGCAATCGACAATCGGCAATCGTCAATCATCAATCGTCAATGCCCGAATCCCGAGTCGCGAGTCCCCAACCCCGGCTTCTCATCCCCCCGGGCCGTCATTCAAGAGGTACTGGTCGAGCGAGTGGAGTTCGCGCTGGAGGTCTTCGACCATGTGTTCAAGCAGGTTGCGGATGGAGAGCGTCGCCAGCAGCTTGCCCTCCCCGTCCACGATAGGCAGGTGGCGGATGTGATGCTCGAGCATGAAGCTGAGGGCATCTTCGGCGGGCGTATCGCGCGGCGTGGTATGGGCGGGTGAGGTCATCACGTCGCCCACGCGGGTTTCGCGCGGCCGGCGCTCGCGCAGCACCACGCGCAGCATCACATCGCGTTCCGTGAAGATGCCGCGCAACTGGCCGTTCTCGACCACGGCGACGGCACCCACGCCTTCTTCCGCCATCACCTGCACGGCTTCGAGCACCGTGGCGCTGGTTTCAACCGCGGCGGGCGGCACGTGCGCGATCTTGAGGAGACCCATGCGTTCCTCCTGAGGGGCAGATGCCCCTTGCTGCACACCTGGCGTTCGATTAACCCCGAATGTCCAAAGCCTAAGGCCGGTCGCCCCCGGAAGTCAAGATGGAAGGGACGGTGGTACCGCGCGTCGTAGGGGCGATGCTTGCATCGCCCTTTTTGGGTGCCGCGCCCATGTTGGGCGGGGCAAGCCCCGCCCCTACGGTGGCGTTGACGGGTTTGGAGCGAACGGCTGTCCCAGCGGGGCTGCCACGGCCACAGGGCAAGGGTCAGCGCTAGAAACCCGGCAGGGGAATTGCACCCCCACGCGGCCGGGCGTACATTCGGGGTCAGCCGGGAAGTCGGCTGAAGTTCCGGAGCAGAGGCCATGAGTCCATCCCGGGCCTGGCAAGCTGTTCGGTCGAGTGACGCCACAGTTCTGATCCTGTTGGCGCTCTCTCGTGTTCTTCTGCACACGCTCACCAACGGCCAGTACGGGTTCCATCGCGACGAACTAACCACGCTCGATGACGCGCGCCACCTGGCCTGGGGTTACGTCGCCTATCCGCCGCTCGCGCCGTTCATCGGACGAATCGAGCTGGAAATGTTTGGCACGTCGCTCACGGGGTTCCGCGTCTTCGCCGCCGTGGCGCAAGGTGTGGCGCTGGTCCTGACAGGATTGATGGCTCGCGAGCTGGGCGGCAAACGCCTGGCGCAAGTCGTGGCCGCCCTGGCCGTGGCGATTGCGCCTTTGTCGCTCGCCTCGGGGGTGTTGTTTCAATACGTCTCCTTCGATTATCTGTGGTGGGTGTTGATTGCCTATCTGGTGATTCGCTTGCTCAAATCCGAAGACCCGCGCTGGTGGGTGGCGATTGGCGCGGTGATCGGACTGGGGATGGAGACCAAATACACGATGGCCTTCTTTGTCGCGGGAATTGTGGCGGGCGTCCTCCTTACGCCGGCGCGCCGCTATCTCAAAAGTCCGTGGCTGTGGTGCGGCGTTGCGCTGTCTTTGCTGGTCTTCCTGCCCAACCTCGTCTGGCAGGCCCACCACGCTTTCATCTCGCTGGACTTCCTGCAATATATTCACGGCCGGGATATTCGCATCGGTCGGACGAGCGGCTTCTTGAAGGAGCAACCCATCGTCAGCGCCAACCCCTTCACCGTGCCTTTATGGCTGGCCGGTCTGCTCTACTTCTTCATCGTTCCGGACAGAAAGAGGTACCGGCTGATGGGTTGGTTGTTCGTCGTGCCCTTCTTGCTGTTCTTCATCGCCAAGAGTCGCAGCTACTACATTGCGCCTGCCTATCCTATGCTCCTGGCGGCAGGCGCCGTTCTTGGCGAGCGATGGGTCACCTCGTTGACCGCAGGATGGGCGCGGCTGGTGCGGGGACTTACCTGGAGTGGCCTGGCAGTTGGCGGCCTGATCGCCGCGGCGCTGATTCTGCCCATTGCTCCGGTGAACACCCCCTGGTGGAATGTGGTCAACAAGGGAAACGACGCCTTTCGGGAGGAAATCGGCTGGCCAGACCTGGTCGAAACGGTCGCCAGGATCCGCGACTCACTGCCCGCGGCAGAGCGCGCGCGAGTGGGAATCCTGGCGGGCAATTACGGCGAAGCCGGCGCCATCGACCTGTACGGTCCGGCGCACGGCCTGTCCAGAGCCCTCAGCGGCATCAACTCCTACTGGCTGCGGGGCTACGATGATCCGCCCCCGCAGACGCTGATTCTCGTCGGCTTTACCCGCGACTTTGCGGAGCGGACTTTCGAGTCCTGTGCGTTGGCCGGGCATAATACCAATCGCTACGGGGTCAAGAATGAAGAGACGACCGAGCATCCGGACATCTTCGTGTGCCGCGGGCTGCGCCAGCCCTGGCCCGAGTTCTGGGCGCATTTCAAGTACTTTGGATGACGGGATTCAAAGATCAAGGATCAAGGGGCTATGGATGTGAGTAGATTGTTTCAGGCCGGCCGCGTGGTTGACGGCTTTGGGGCGGGGCGGATAGAATGGATATTTGGGCTCGTGCTGGACTGGACTTCGCGGGTTTCCCACCTGGTTCGCAGCCCCACTCTGAAAACTCTGAAGGTCAGCCTATGAATGCGAACGATCTCCGCCCCGGCATGGTTATCCGCCACAACAACGAACTCTTCTCGATCCACAAGGCCGAGCACCGCACGCCGGGCAACCTGCGCGCCTTCGTGCAGGCGCGGATGCGCAACCTGCGCACCGGGGCGCTGATTGACCATCGCTTCCGCTCCACCGACACCGTGGAACGCGCCATGCTCGATGAGACCGAGATGCAGTACCTTTACTCGGACGGCGACTCTTACTTCTTCATGAACACGGCAAACTACGAGCAGATTCACCTACACAAGGATGTGGTCCTCGACCGGGCGCTCTATCTCGTGCCCGACGTGATGATCAAGGTGGTCTTCTTCGAGGGCAACCCGGTGGACGTTCAATTGCCGGCGACGGTGGATTTGAAAGTGGTCGAGACCGAGCCGGGCATGAAGGGAGCTTCCGCCACCAACGTCATGAAGCCTGCCACGATGGAGACGGGGTTGATTATCAACGTCCCCCCCTTCGTCAACGAAGGTGAGACCATCCGCGTGGATACTGCCGAGGGAACCTACCTGGAGCGGGCCAAGTAGCGGCGCTGTGAAACTGGAAACTGGAAATTGAACGGCTCCGTTTCACCCGCGAGCGTGTCAGTCGCACGCAGCTTGGCCGCAAGTGCCTCAAGTTTCCAGTTTCGAATTTCCAGTTTCCAATTTCAAAACGGGATCTCCCGGTCGCTCTCCAGCTCGAGCCCTTGCGGGGTGATCTTGTAGATCGCCTCGTGGCGCGGAGGGTTGCGCCGGTGGGCTTGCTCGCGCACGTACTCGTTCTCATTCAGGTAACGGATCGTCACCTTGTTGTTATCCACCTGCATCTTGCCGTCGAAGAGGTCATGCGTTTCCCACTGCGATTTGAGGCTCTGGCCGTCGAAAGAGTAGAGGATGGCCGACAGGCGTGGCTGGCTCTTGCCGGGCCGCGTGCCGTAGATGATGAAGCGGAAGTCATCGCCCTGGGGAGGCAGGAATTCGTAGTGCAGGTCAACGAAGGGAAGGAAGTTGGTCACCGCGGCTAGGCCCGTCTTGCCCTCGCGCTGCGCGAAGAGGGCGAAGACGCTCATGCGGTTGTAATTCGTCCAGCCCAGCGTGTAGCCCGTGCCGAGGAGCACGCCGCCCTTCCAGGGCTGGTCGAAGCAGGCGGGAACCGCGGAGGTGGGATAGCGCAGGTTGTAGAAGATGCGCTCGAGTTCGCGGCGGACTTCCACGTCCGTTTTGGGCTGGGGAGACTTGGCGAACCACTGCTCGAGATCGTCGAGCGCGAGTTTCTGGAACTCGCTGGTGATGGGCTCGGAGTCGTCGATGTGCACGCCGCGCAGCTTCCACGCCAGGTAGCTGAGATAGTTGGGGAGGTCGGAGACGGGCGGAGGCTTGTCCTTTGCCTTCTTCGCCAGAGCTGCTGCCGGCGCGAACGCTGCCACGAGGACTACGAACGCGGCGAGAATTCTCAGCCACTGCCGAAGCGGAATACCCTTTTCCGATGTGCGCGTCTGCATATGCGCTCTAGGATAACCCGAGGTGGCGAGAATGCGGAAGAGAGTTGCGGAGAGGCTGTTTCCCGAACCCGAGTTGTGTAGCGCCGGGCTTCAGCCCGGCACAGACGGGGAATGCCGACCTGAAGGTCGGCGCTACTTCCCGAATGCCGAGTCCCCAACCCCGAATCCCGATCCTCAGTTGGCGCCGGAGACGATGAGGTCGTAGACGAAGTCCGGCCGCGCGCTGCCTCTCCAGTCAAGCACGTGAACGTAGAACGTCACGGGGTCCGTGCCCGTGCCGGGGACCTGGAACTGCAAACGCGAATCGTGTGAGATGCCCACCCAGATATCGTCGTTGAGGCAAGCCCGGTCGAAGAGACCGTAAGCGTCGTCTCCGGGACGGCAGGTCGTGAAGCGATTGCCGTTCGCGTCGACGACCTCAATCACCGAATCGAGAGGGCTGGCGGGCGTGAGGCGATCCGCCAGGGTTTCGACCGTGATGATCGCGCCCGGGTTGGCGGCCAGCGCATAGTAGTCGTTGTCGGGGAAGGCGGGCCCTTCCACGGGGTCCGAATAAGGACTGATCGAGGCGCGGAACGTCCCGTTCGAAATCGGCGTCGCCGTGGCCGGTGAATCGTTCCGTCCGAGGTTGCTGCTGATCGTGAGGCTCAGCGCCTTGCTCGCCGTCTGCACAACCCTCGTCGTCTCGGTTATCTCCAATGTGAAGTCAAATGTCCCTTCCGCAGTGGGTACGCCTCTTATCTCGAAGCTGAAGTCATTGACGACCAGCCCGCTGGGGAGGGATCCTGATGTAATGGTTGGCGCATATTCATGATACGACTCGTTGCGCTCAATACTGATTGTGACGCGGTACGGGACATTGGGCCTACCGGCAGGCAGTCTGCTCGTCGTGATCTGCAAGCGCTTGTAGACGACTACGTCGAACGAGTGCCAAACTGTTTGGACAGGGGGGCCAGCGTCACTAATGTGGATATTAAACACCCAGTGCCCATACTGTGTGGGCGTTCCGCTCAGAACCCCATCCGAAGATAGGGTAAGGCCAGGGGGGACATCCCCGGTCGCGGTCCAGGTGTATGGCTTGGTTCCACCCGACGCCTCCAGAGTCTGGGTGTACGGCTCGTTCAGCCACGACACTGGCTCAAATGGTGATGTGATGACGAGCTCCTCGACAACCCTTAAGCTCAGAGGTCGGGTGGCACTGTGCGACGCCGCGTCTGTGACCTGCACAGTAAACTCAGACAGCCCGGCTTCGCTCGTGACGCCGTTGAGATAACCGGAGCCGAGTAGAACCAGACCTACGGGAAGACTCCCGGAGGCAATCGTCCAAGCGTAGGGCTTCTTCCCCCCGCTTGCAGCAAGGAACTGCGAGTATGCCTGCCCTGTAATCCCTTCTGGGATTGAAGTCGTCGTCACCGTCAGGGGACTGGGCGGGGGTGACGAACCGCCTCCTCCGCCGCAGGACGTGAGGAGCAGCAGCGAGGCCAGAACGCTCGCGGCAAGCAGCGCAGGAGCACGGCGGGCGGATTGGGCGCAGCGAGTCTTCATGCCTCTAGCGGAGAAGGATCCAAGTCCTCTTCCCGCAGCCAGGCGGGTGGAGGATCGATGAGCCACAGTTGCGAACTCTCGAACGAATCGAAGCGCGGCGGCGTGCCATTCAGGATGATGTTGAGGTCGCTGACGATGGCGCCCGCCGCGACAGTGACGGCGTCCTGCGTAAGCTCGTGATCCGTCGCCGATTCATTGGCGTTCCAGTATTCGCCGTGGCTGGGATTAGGAATGGGCGGATAGAGAGGCCCCAACTCTGCTCCGGCGAGCAAAGGCGAGACCGATTCCACCCAGACGTAGTAACTCCCGGGCGGCACGGGAATGTCGTACGTTCCCATGAGCAGCGGATTGCGTGAGCCGAGGGGTGTGCCGAAGTCATTGTCGCCGGTGACGGTCTGCCCGGGATTGCCCGTGAAGAGGTAGCCGGAAAACACCGACACCGCCACGCGCTGGGGAGTGGTGGTACTCCGCGCGATTACGTTCAGACCCTGCGCGGGCGTCTCGCCGTCGGAGAAAAGGATGGTGCCGCGCAGGGTTCCGTATCGCGTGTTGAACGGAATCCGGTCGGGCGGAGCATTGGCAGTCTCGGGATAAAGCTCGGAGACCCAGGCCAGATCGTCGGGAGCGAGCATGGGAAGCCCGGCCGTACTCCTTGCCTGGCAGATCGCGTAGGGGAACATCAAGGGCAGTCCGGCCAAGTCGTCGACCGAGCAAGCGCCGAAGGGCTCAAAGAGAACTTCCGTATTGATCTGCGAGTGGTCGAGCCCGACGAAGTGGCCGAGCTCGTGCGCGACGGCCTCATCGAACTCCGCAGCGGTCATCTCGTAGTTGGCCGGATACGAATCGGGGGTGTTGATCCCATCCCGATTCTGGCCGTTGAACATTCCACCGGCGGACAGGATATGTCCGGTAGCAGGGTCGAGCTGGCAAGGTCCGGCAAAACCGATGATGGCCGAGTCGCCGAGCAGTTGATAGAAGATGCTGCCGTCGGCGTCGAAGATCACGGGGCTCTGGACGCCATCGTTGCAGGAGCCCATCACGGCGTCGTATTCCTCGACGGTGCTCACGTCGCCATCGCTGAAAGCTCCGTAGCTCTGAAGGGGGCCGGCATACGTAAAGGTGATGTTCGCCGTCGGCATGTTCTGCCAGACCTGAAACATCGCCTGGACGCGCGCCACTCCCGTGGCGTTGTTCACCGTCACCGTCCCATCGGGTTTGCGGGCCAGCGGGCCGCCGTCCACGCGATATTGAACCGGCGCCGAAGTGTCCCAAACGAACGGCTGGCCCTCCACGCCATACCCCGGGCCGCCGACGATCAGCGGGCCTCCCGCGCGGACCACCACGGGCAGCAACAGGACGCCACTCAGGGCCGAAAGCAGGCCGGCCAACAGGAGGGAGTGTTTGAAGGTGGAGCGGGTGCGCATGGTCAATCCAAATTCACCAACTGGAGTTGCCGGGCGAGTTCGCGCAGGTCGTCGAGCGCGATCGGGCCTGCCTGGTGCTGGCGGATCAGCGCGGCAACTTGTGGGCCGAGGTTCGTCCGCTTGCGATCCAACTGCGTTGCGAGGCCGCGGAACAGGCCAGCATTGCCGTGGCCGTTCGTCGCCACTTCGCGCCCCTGGGCGTCTCGCGTGATGCGGAAGCGGCCCTGCTCCAGACCTGCCGGGCTGGTGAGGCCGTAGCGCGTGGTGGGATTCATCAGCAGGAGAAGGTGCTGGCCTTTGTGGTAGCCCGCCGCGTCGTAGCGGTCGCGGACATCCCAAATGAATTGGCGGAAAGTGAAAGTCCGTCCGGCCTCGCCTTTCAGAGTTTCGGCGACGCGCAGAGTCACGACGACCGTGAAGAGATGGTGCAGATCCGGATGAGGCTCGACGCGGGCGCTCACTACATATCCACGCACGATGACCGCCGACTGCGTGACGAGTTGAGCGAGGTTCCTCGAACTGGTCAGGGCGCCCCGTTGCCCGCGGGCGGAC
>JAIQGB010000141.1 GCA_020072905.1 Terriglobia bacterium
GCGGTGCCATGACGGCAGCGATGACGGCGGACTATCCCGACCTATTTGCCGGGGCGGCAGTGATCATCTGCCTGATCGACACCACCTCGTCGCCGCCGTGCTTGGCTTTCGTGGGGTCGAACCAGTTGAAGCACTCAAGCCAATTGTTGGTGAAGGGCTGCTCGGGAAGGAGGATGACCCATCCGAAGCGATCGGCGAGGTCCGACCAGCCGCTTTCCAAGCCGTAGATTCGCCCGCTCTGCAAGCAGCCATGCAGCGCAATGATCAGCGTGGCCGGCGCAGACGCTTTGCTCGGCGCATAGACGGAGGTCCAGAGCCGTCCCGGGTTGGAGCCGAAATCATAGAGGGGTTCGAAGCCGCCAGCCCAAGCCGGGAGGGAGACCGTCAGCCATAGCGCGCAGACGGCGGCGAGATGAAGGCGCGGTGTCATGGTGCCTCCAGAGCAGAGATTTTTGCGATAGATCTGCGCGGTTCCCGCTGGGGGACCGGCGGCCACGCCGCTGCTAAGAGAAATAGTGCGGAACCCCACCCGCCAGCATTGATTCAAATCAAATGCCGGAGCGTGCCGGGAGAGCGATGCGCTGAGGGTGCCCGCCTAGACCGGGCTTTGCTCGGGAAAGCGCGGCTTGCGCTTGTCGCGGTAGTAGCGGTTGCCTTGGGAATCCGTGCCGACGGGTTCGCCACGGAAAAGCGTGAAAAGACGGGTGCCGAGGTTCATTGGCCGCGCATATATGCCCCCACGGCGGCGCTACGTCCAGCGGGCAAATAAAACGGTAGCCGCGCCGCGGCAAAGTTTCGACATAGCGAGGCGTCTCCGCGTCATCGCCCAGCGCCTCGCGCAGACGATTGACAACGGCGTTGATGCCGTGCTCGAAATCGACGAAGGTATCTTCCGGCCAGAGTTTCTTGTGGAGTTCTTCGCGGGTAACCAACTCGCCTGGGCGCTCGAGCAGCATGGCCAGCACGTCAATGGGCTGGCCGTGGAGCTTCAGCTTCAGTCCGTGCTTGCGCAGTTCTTGGGTATGGAGGTCTAACTCGAAGGCCCCAAAACGGATCGGGTGTGCCAACCGGGCAAGCGTTTCCATTGCGGAAACTTTTTGCCGAACGCGAGGTCGGATGGAATGGCATGAACAGGGTACTGCATGCGCATTCTGTCCCTTCGGGTACCCGGTATTGTTGCTATTTAACACAGAATGCGCCAGATGTAAAGCCAAATTGTCTCTGGCCCACCTCTAAGCCTCGATGCCACATCGGGTTAGGGTGCGACGTGCGTATGACCCTGAAATTATCCCCCTTGCATTGACCCAGCTGCTTTCCTGCCGCCAAGCTGGCGCCACGCGAGCGAGACGCGCGGCCGAGGCCACCGCGTCCATCGCGAATTCAACACCGAGGTGGTTTATGAACCAGAAGATCACAGGAAAGGAAACGCCAATGAAATTCAAAGTTACGACCACAATCTTCGCCCTCGTGCTGGTCGCGGGCTTTGTAGCCCTGACTCTCTCACTGAGCACGGGAGCGGCTTCGGCATCGGCGGCGTCCACGAAAAAAGGAGATCTCCATGTGACGAAAGAGTGCTCGGAGTACACGGGCGCCGCCGGTGACTTCTGCACGATCACGTCCTCGGACCTCGCGGCGATCGCGGTCGGCTCGAAGGTCATCTATGACCAGGCGGCTAATTTTGCGGCGGGCTTTGTGGACACTGACGTCGTTCTCGACGCCGGGGCCGGCAACAGGGCGGTCGGCCATTGCACGCTCGATTTGGGGACCGGCTTCGGACTGTGCACGTTCTCGGACGGAACCGGGCAGTTCACCGGGTTCCATGCCCGTGTCGATGTCTCGCCGTTTCCGGACTCAGTATGGCACTGGGACGGGACGTACAGCTATTGACACTCACTTCTCCAAACGCGAGGAGCCTGCCGTCAGGGTATGGGAGCATCAATGATTTCACTTTAAGGTCGATACAAAGCTTGCGTCTGCTGAGGCCCAGCAATGATTCGGAGCTACGTAGCTGCGATTCTGAGCACACCGGCGGGGCGTGCGCACTTGGACCGAGACGATCTGAAGCGCGCCGCGCGAGGCAATTACCTTTCACACCCGAGCAGGTCGCGCGCATCCGCGCGGAAGTTCGGGCAAGGCAAGCGTTGTAGGGGCGGTTCCATATCCCCGCGTCCAACGCGAATTCAACACCGAGGTGAGGGATGAACTCAGTCTGCAAATCAAAGTTCGTCGCGATGTTGAGCTTGTTTTCTATCCTCACGCTGCTCGCACCGTGGGGTTGGTGCCAGCAGCAAGGTAATCCAATCGATCTCGGGACGCTGCCTGGCGGGTCGTTTACTGAGGCTTGGGGAATCAACGAGAACGGCGACGTCGTCGGTTGGGGGGACAATGCCGAAGGCAACACACGGCCGTTTTTTGTTGCCACGCGCGGTCCTGAGGCTTTCAAGATGATCGACCTCGGGACGTTGGGCGGCGATCGAACTGATAATTGGACCATGGCCATGGATATCAACAATGCAGGCCTGGTTGTGGGCCATGCCCCAACGGCCACCGGGGAAATCCGCCCGTGGGTGTGGTCAAAGAACCTGCCGATGACGGACCTGGGCACGCTGGCGGGTCACGCGTACGGTGCAGCCTACGGCGTGAACGATCTCGGCATGATCGTCGGTTGGAGTGCCTCGGGATTTGATTGTGAGGACCAGACGCCCGTTGCGTGGTTGCCAGACCCCAGCTCGAAGTCCTGGAAGGTCGCGAGGCTTGACACCACGGGCTTCGGCAACAATTTCATTTGCTGGGAAGCGTGGAAAAGCAACCGGCTCGGCCAGACCGTCGGCAATGCTATCGACATGTCGACTGGGGGGCCTAGCGCCTGGCTCTGGAACCCGCTCCCGGGCGGCGGGTGGAAAGTGGCAAAACTCGAAAGTGTTCCTGGATATGCCCTGTCTATGGCACACGACATTAACGATCGGGGTGAAATATCGGGCCATGTTATTACGGAGGACTGGAACATTTCGTTGGCCGCCATGTGGAGGCCCACTTCTCCGGACCGGACTGTCTATCGAGTCCAGGTGCTCCCCAGCCTGACAGACCCACCGCAGGGCTGGGCCGTCGCTGAGCGTATCAACGACGTGGGTGACGCGGTCGGAGTTAGTGCCGACTCGGACTGGGTCGATCAGGCGGTTCGCTGGTCGGGCAACACGACACCCTCCATACACCTGTTGGGGCTCTCCTGGAGCTATTTGTACGCGGTTAACAACTCGGGAATCGCCGCGGGCGGTGGCGTGAACCCGGATACCGGAGAGTACCACGCGTTGATCTGGTCATTTCGTTGAGCACCGGGACCATAGAGGTCCCTTAGCATCTTGCGATTAGAGGCTAACGGCTAGCCTCCCGAGGGGCGACGCGGGTCCTGAGCAATGACGTAGGGACAGGGCTTGCACCGGTCTGTCCCAATCGGTACCAAGGCAAAGGGGCGGTACGGCAAGCCCGCACTCCTACAGATAAACGGATTGAACAGTTGGCCAGCCCCGTGACGGGAGGAAGTCATGTCAAGCCAAAAGGTGTCATCGGCGCTGGTTATCGCCTGGGTTGCCGTGCCGAGCTTGGCCATATTGCTGGGCGTAGGTGCGGCGCTGGCCCAGAGCAGCTCGGCGAATTACGCCTTCCTGGTGGGCGCGGGGTTCCTTTGCGATCCCGGTGACTCTGCCACCTGCCCTGCGGTGGCCAGGTCCGCCAATGGCGACAGCTACGAGATGAGCGGCGCCGGCACGCTCAACGCGCAAAGCAAGTCGGTCACCGCAGCCGGAACTTTCACCCACAAGTCCTCCAGTGGAACTGTGCTCGAGACGGGCGTCTGGATCGCGAGCGAACTCACGAGCTTCGATCTCTACGGTATCGCACCGGGTGCCCTCATGCGCGGAGGCGGGGCGTTCGGCCATCCGCGGTTTGGCCCCATGCGCTCGGGAATCTTCTCTGGTTCCATGCCGGCAGGCGGTCTGGCCGTTTTCCGCGTTCGGCTATTGCCCATAGTGGGGCTGCCGAAAAACGCGACGCTGCAAGTGAACTGCGCCCTCGGCAAGGTGCCTGACGAACGCCAAGTGGAAGGGATAAGGCTGGCCTTCGAGGGAGGCGGTGTCGAATTCGCTGAGGAAGTCAGCGGGCGTACCCTGTTCGTCTTGACCAGGTCCGGAGCCAGTGCTGCGGCGAAGGCGCCCGCTCCGGAGGCCAAAACGAACCTTGCACCGGCTGAGGTCCAGCAGTGATTTAAATGTGTGGGGAACAACACAGAAGTCAGCAGAAACAGGTCAGGCTGGAACCAAGCCGGTTCTTTCGGCGCCAGAAATCCACCCTGACCCCGATGGGAGCCTGGCCTGCTGCGGTCAGCCCATGGAGCCGCGCCTCACGCGCGCCCCAAGTCGCGGGAGGTCGATCTTCTGACCTTGTGAACAATCCGGATCGTCCAGTCCTCGCGCCTCGCGCGCGGTGCGGGTCGGCCACGCCAGGGGGGAAATCCTCTCGCGAACGTGATAGAACTGTCGCGGCCGATCCGCCCTATGGAATCCTTCACGATCGACGCGGCGACGGATGCGGAACGCGACTGGTGCGCGCAGCTCATGGCCGGGACCGACCCCTGGATCACCCTGGGTCGCAGCCTGGAACAATGCCGCGCCTTCTGCCAGAACCGCGAGTACCTTCTCTACGTCGCGCACGCCGAGGGCCGCCCCTGTGGCTTCATCCTGATGCATCGCCGCGGGCTGGCCAGCTCGCCCTACATTGCGACGATTGCCGTGGCCGAGGGTTTTCGCAGCCGCGGTCTGGGCAGCCGCCTGCTGGAATTCGCTGAAGGACTCTTCCGCAACGAGGCCCGCCATATTTTCCTCTGTGTCTCCTCCTTCAACGCGCGTGCGCGCGCCCTCTACGAGCGCCGCGGCTATACGGTCGTCGGTGAACTGAAGGACTACATCAAGTTGGGCGCCTCGGAAATCATCATGCACAAGCGGCTGAGGCAGCCGTGAGCGCTCGCCCCTGGCGGCTGGTGCTATTGCTGTGCGCAACCGCCACGGCAAGCTACCTGTGCCGCGTCAACCTCTCGGTGGCGGGGGCGCTGCTCATGCCCGATCTGGGCCTCTCCCAGATCGAGATGGGGCGCGTGTTCAGCGCCTTCCTGCTCGGCTACGCGCTGTTTCAAATTCCGGCAGGAATGCTGGCCGACCGCTGGGGCTCGCGGCGAGTGCTCGCCTTGGCTGCCTTCGCGTGGGTTGCCGTCACCGCGCTCATGGCGGCATCGGGGTGGGGTTGGTTGGGTCGCACCTCCGCCGGGATGCTGCTCGTTCTGCTGGCGTTGCGTTTCGTCATCGGCGCTTGCGAAGCGCCAACCTTTCCTGCCGCCGCCCACGGCGTGGCGCGATGGATCCCTCCCGCGCGCCAGGGTCGCGCCAACGGCATCGTGATTGCCGGAGTCGGCCTCGGATCGGCTCTGGCTCCTCCCCTCTTGTCAGTCGTGATGACCCGCTGGGGATGGCGCGCCGCGCTGCTCGCTTCCGCGCTTCCTGCCCTCGCGGTCGCACTCGCTTGGCTGGGAATGCACGAACCTCAGGTTGCAGTTATTCCCACCGTCAGTTCCTCGCCCCCTACTACGAAGAGAAGTTCGCTCAAAACACTGAGCTTCGTGTTGCTTACTGCCAGCTACACGCTGCAGGGATACGTGGGTTACATTTTCGTGTTCTGGTTCTACTTGTACCTCGTGCAGGAACGGCATTTCGACCTTCTGCGCGGCGCCGCGTTCAGCAGCCTGCCGTGGATTCTGAGTATCGTCTCCATTCCCCTGGGGGGAATCGTCTCCGACCGGCTCGTGGCGGGGCGGCTGGGCCTCGGCTGGGGACGCCGCGCCGTGCCGCTGTTCGGGTTGACCTTTGCCGGAGTTTTCCTGGCGCTGGGAGCGCAGACCGAAAACGCCTACGCGGCAGTCGTGTATCTGACCCTCGCCACAGCCCTCGTGCTCTCGGTGGAAGGTCCGTTTTGGGCCACGATGATGGAGATCGCCGGGTCAGGCACCGGTACTGCCGGCGGCGTGATGAACATGGGGACAAACGTCGGAGGACTCGTCTCTCCGGCCCTCACTCCCATCCTCGCCGCACACCTGGGCTGGAAGAACGCGCTCTACGTCGCCGCGGTCATCTCGGTGCTGGGCGCAAGCCTGTGGCTGGGCATCACTCCTCCTGAATCTGATTCCCCTTCGACCCAGCCACACGCCGTGTAGAGGATCGTGAACGGTTCGGGAAATCCATGCCATCGTTCGGTATGGGTGCAATGGGTTACTCGCCGGTCCGCGCTACGATTCTGCGGCGGGGAAGACCATTTCCTCGACGAAAACTTCCTGGAAATTTGGATCCGTGTTGAGGGAGACGTGTTCGACTTTGGCGCGGAGCGGGGCGTAGGCGAAAGCATCCTCGCTCTCATTGAACAGGGCGAGTTTGGCGCCGAGCAGGGCGGTGTTGCCCGCCGGCTTGACCATCTCAAGCGGAAAATCCAGCAAGCCGATGCGGCGGGCGCTTGAGCGATTAATGTAATTACCGAACGCGCCGGCGAGGTAGAGCCGCGTCAAGTCTCTTGCCTCGGCGCCCCAGCGAGCGAGCAGTAATCGGATGCCGGCGGCAATCGCGCCCTTGGCGAGTTGCAGTTCGCGGATATCGTTTTGGCTGAGCGCCACGGGCGGGCAGAGCAGTAATGTGCCGTTTGCGCCATCGCGCAAGCGCCCGCCGGGTTGAATCAGCCCGAGGTCGAGGCCCGCCGCCACTGCGTCCACCAAGCCGCTACCGCAGATGCCGCGGGGGGCGACGTTGCCGAGTACGTGGCAGCAGATCGCGCCTGCTTCGACGCCGACCGCCGAAATCGCTCCCGTTGCAGCGCGCATGCCCATGGAGATTCGCGCGCCTTCGAAGGCTGGCCCAGCGGCAGTTGAGGCGCAGAGCAGCCGCTCGCGGTTGCCGATGACGATCTCGCCGTTGGTCCCCAAATCCACGAGGCCGACGAGGGTTTTGCTTTCGCCGAGCTTCGTAGCGAGGATTCCCGCCAGGATGTCGCTGCCGACGAAGCCTCCCAAACACGGCAGGAAGCGCACGGCTGGGTCGCCGGCCAGATTCCATCCCAGGTCGCCCGCACGAAAAACTTGCTGCCCGTCGTGCTCCGGCTCAAACGGATAATGGCTGAGCGGAGTCACATCGATGCCGCAAAAGAGGTGATGCATCACTGTGTTGCCCACCACCGTCACTGTCTCGATGGCTGCCTCGCGGCGCCCCGCGGCCTCCAGCAATTCGCTGATGAGCTTGCCAATCTGCTTTCGCACGAGCGTCGCGAGCCGATTAAGCCCGTCGGGATTGAGCCCAAAGCTGACGCGGCTCATCACGTCGGCGCCGTGCCTCGCCTGATGATTGAGCGCAGTGCGAACCGCGAGCACGTGAGCGTTTGCGAGGTCGAGGAGTTGCACGACAATCGTGGTGGTGCCGAGGTCGACGGCGATACCCAACCCTTGGCGGGGCGTGAACTCGAAAAGGGAATTGTCAGCCAGGATCGCGGCTTCCCACTGGCCGAGCTCCAGCGTGAGGTTGCCCTCCGCCTTCGAGCAGCACGACAGGCGCCAGCCTGCGGCGAGTTCCTCGCGCGTGAGCATCGGTTCTTGTTCGGGAGTGATGGGGAGAGAACCTTGGACCACCCGCACGCGGCAGCCCTTGCAGCGCGCGCGTCCGCCGCAGGGGAACTCCACTCCATGTGCGAATAGGACATCCTGGAGCGGAGTGTCGCGCTCGAGCTCGAAGGATTCTCCGAGCGGCTGAAGTTCGATGCGGACGCGGTCAGGCATGATGTCTTCAGTCAACCAGGTGGCACGGCCATCCTGGCCGTGAGACCGATCACGGGCGAGACGCCCGTGCCACGTGCACAGCCTTGGGGCAGCGAAGGCCCCCGCCTGGAGGGTTTTGCGGATTGAGGAAAAGCCCTTCGCTGTGCCGCTACGTGTGCGCCCTGGCGTACTCTGCAAAGGCGCGCAGGTTTGTGGAAGGCGTGCCGCGCGGCACCTCGCAGCCGGCGCCGACGATGTAACGCGGCCCGGCCTGGCGGTGGCACTCGGCGAGCGCGGCGGCGATCGACTCGGGCGTGCCGTCGCGCACCGCCCGCACGGGATCGAGATTGCCGAGCAGCACTTGGTCCGGTCCCATTTTCTCGCGGCCCTCAGCGAGCGGCACCATAAAATCCAGGTCAACGATTTCGCAACCCGGCCGGCCCATGCCCTCGAGAATCCGCCGCGTGTTCCCGCAGATGTGCAGGCGGACACGCGTTCCCATGGCGTGCAGCCCGTCAATCATTTTTTTCTCGCCGGGCCAGACGAATTCCTCGTAAATCGCCGGGCCCACCAGCGACGCTGCGGCGTCGCCAATGCCCATCAGGTCGATGCCTGCATCAATCTGCGCGCGTGCGAAGCGCAGTTCCATCTCCACCACGAATTCGAACAGGTCGCGCACAAACGCCGGGTCGTCGTAGAAATCCGTCATCAGCGTGTTGATGCCGCGCAAGTCGGCCGCTTCGGCGCAGGGGCCCTCGATCCAGCCCTCGATGAGTTTCTCACGGCCGACGCGTTCCTTGAAGAGCGCCACGCCGTTCACGCGGTTGGTCATCCTTCCGCCGCCGAGCGGGTCAGGAATCTTCAGGGTGCCGAAAGACGCTTTATCGGCCAGGCGCGCCTGGGTTTCGTCAATGGCCGGCGGCTGGTCGTCGAAGTATTTGATCGTGGCCCCGCAGTCCGCCGCCTCGCAGCCCGGGTCGGAGATGACGGACACATAATCGAAGCCGAACGTCTCCGCCGTGCGAATCTGCGCCTCGATGAGCACGCGGTAATCGGTGGCGTAGTCGCGATATTTCGCGCCAGTCTGGTCGCCGGCGAACATCATGGTGATGGGCATGTTGGGGAGGTGATCCACCGGCCGGCCGGCGATCATCGCCAGAACGCGTTCACGGCTGTTCATGGCTTGGCCTCCTCGGTGGTGACGATGCCTTCATCGTATTTGGCCACCACGCGCCAGCCGGGCGGGACGACGAGAAATTCCTTTTCATCCCAGACGCCATCGACCAGGCGCTGGATCAGGGAGAGATCGCCTTCAACTTTTTCGAATTTCCACCCGCGCTGCACCGCCGCCTCACGCGTGCGCTGCTCGAAGCTCTCGTCGGGTTCGACGCCCATTTCGATGAAGGTCAGTTGGGAGTAATTCTTGGTGGTATTGCACAGCTCGTCCCAGAGGTAGCGGGCGTTGTCCTCACCGTATTTGGCCACCAGCGACTCGAAGCTGAGGTCCATGCCCATCTGGCGGGCGATGGAGAGCTGGCTCAAATCGCCGCCGTTTTCTCCCCGCTCGATCCAGCCGGTGGTCGAGCAGAACGGCGTCATAGTTCTCGACGTGGTCTACGGCTTCCTGGAGCCGCTCGAGCATCTTCTTGCTGCCGATATCGTGCAGGCCCTTGGGGAGGAACTCGATATCAATCCTATGCGGCGAGCGCGCCACCGCCGCGCACATCTCGCGATAGAAGATCTCGCAACTGATGAGTTTCAGGCGCAAAGGGAACCCCTTTTGTTTCGTCAGCGGCGCCGCCAGCGACGCAACGTGTCGCCAGCGGCCCGGATGAAATCGGGCCCCGTCCCGCAACATCCACCGATGAAGCTCGCGCCGGCCTGGAGCAGGGCAGGAATGAAGCTGGCGAACTCTTCCGGCGTGGTTCTGTAAACCACTTTGCCCTCGAACATCTCAGGCAAGCCCGCGTTGGGCTTGATCCAGATGGGCCGGTCGGTCGAAGCGTGCAGCCTTTGGCAGACGGAAATGTAGCCCGCAATTCCGCGGCCGCAATTGGCGCCGATGACGTCGGCGCCCGCGGCGGTCAATTCCTCCGCGGCTTTTTCGGGTGTGACGCCGGTCATCGTGCGGTCCTTCTCTTTGCCCGAGTCGAACACGAGCGACACGACCACGGGCAGACCGGTCGCGCGCAGCGTGGCGACAGCCACCTTGGCCTCTTCCAGGTCCGACATCGTTTCGATGGCGAAACCATCCACGCCCGCCGCGGCGAGAATCTGAGCCTGCTCGCTGAAAGCCTGCCTCAGGTCGGCTTCCGCCACTTCACCGGCCGCCAACATCTTCCCGCTCGGCCCCACGGAAGCAAACACTGCGGCGCGGCCCGCCGCGGCGCGACGGGCAATCTCGACTCCGGCCAGGTTGAGGTCTTCAATCTTTCCTGCGAGCCCGTAGCCTGCGAGGGCAATCCGGTTGGCGCGGAAGGTGTTGGTCAGAACGATTTCGCTTCCCGCGTCGACATAGGACCGGATCACTTCCTCCACGTCTGCGGGGCGCGAGAGGTTCCAGGTGTCGGGACACTCGCCGCTTGCGAGGCCGCGTGCCAGAAGTTGCGTCCCGAGCGCGCCATCGGTGATGACGGGTGCGTGCGAGAGCAGGTCTTGAAGTAAAGGAGGCATCGCTTTCGGCAGCCTTCAGGGAAAAGCTGCGGCGCCGGTCTGTGACCAGCTTCTGATGTCTTCGCCGCGCGGCCAAGCCGGCGTTCGCAGACGGCCGCTACAGGCCGTATTCCGCGGGCAGAAACTTGCTGGCGGCAGGGGAGTCCAGCATTTCCGCCAGCAGTGCGCTCTCATCCTCCGGGAGCGTGTCCGCCTGTCTTCTCAGAGTGTCCAGCCAACGTGCTTCCTGCGGCGGCAAGCGCAACTCTCCCGCGCCGTGCGCCCGCGCGAGTTCTTCCAGAGCGGCCAGCGCCGCGCGTCGCGTGCGCCGGTACGGAGTTTCCTCCTCCATGATTTCGGCTGCGAGCCGCAGGACGACGTCCGGCCGCAGAACCCAGGCGTGCGGGTCGCGTGGCGCGTCCGACTCTGTCAGCCAGTCACGCAACCGCCGCGCGTCCTCCGCCGAGCGTGCGGCCGTGTTCATCAGGCGGCAATCGTAGGCGAGCTGCTCGAGCGACACGGTCGGCGCATTGGTGCTCAGCAGGCGCACGTTCTGCACCGATTCGTTCGACCAGCAATCGCAGACCGCCTGCGAAATATTTCCCACCGAGCTCAGGTGCGCGCAGGCGGCCGTGCGTCCTTCCATCGAAATCGGCACGCCGGCGATGGCCTTGATATACGGGCCTTCGTACGCGCAATCCTTGCTCGGCCCGACGGCTCCGACTTCATAGGCAACGAGACTCCGTGGGACCGCCGCTACGCGCACGACGGCGGCGAAAACCTTGGGGATGAACTTCTGCCCGGCCAGCACCATCGCCGTGTTGGCGAAGCCGCAGGCCGTGTCGCCGGAGGGTCCGATGCCGCTCGCCCGGCAGGCGGCGACGATCTGCTTCCACAGGAACGCCATGTCGCGCGCGCCGAGCACACCGAGCGCGAAGACCACGGCGCGGAGATCGGCGCTGGTCAGTGCTTCGTCGGAGACTTCCTTGCCACCCGTGGATTCGATGGCGAGCAGGTCCGCGCCCGCTTCCGCTGCGCGCGCGAAGAGCTCCAGCATCCCCTCCCAGTACTTCCCGCGGCGCAGGAGCGGCGGCCGCTGGAACTCGCGGGTGTCGTTCGGCGTGAGCCGCAACGCGTTCCTGAGCCCGTGCTTGGCGTGATAGGTGCCGAGAGTGTTGGAGAGGAGTTTGCAGATCTCAGCCCCCCAGGCGGGGTTCTCCGTCATGGGAGGCAGAGTTTCAAATTCCACCAGCAGCGCCGGGACTTCCAGTTCCATGGCGCGGCGGCAGACGCCCTCGATCATTTCTGCGTACTGGCGGCGAATTTCCGGCCAGGTGTCTTCGGCGATGGCGATGGGAGGTAGCGTAAAGTTGATTTCCGGGATGACCGTCCCCGCGCCAATCTCCATGCCTCGCCCGCAGCGGACGGGGTGCGGGGCACGGCCAAAGATGAAGTCGTCGAGAGAGGTGATGGCGAGAGTGGCGGCCGGGGCGCCGGCGGGCGAGGTCATAAGCAATCCCCTTCGCTCAAGCCGTGACCAATCGCCGCGCCAGGCCCACTGCGCCGTTGGCGTTGTCGCTGTAACCGTCCGCCCCGATTTCGTCGGCGTAGCGTTGGGTGACGGGGGCGCCGCCGACGATCACCTTGAAGCGGTCGCGCGCGCCGGCTTTCTTCAGCTCTTCGATGACGGCCCGCATGTGCGGCATCGTGGTGGTGAGCAGCGCGGAAAGGGCGATCAGGTCCGCCTTCTTCGCCTGCGCTTCGGCGATGAACAGGCCGGGGCCGACATCCACACCCAGGTCGATCACCTCGAAGCCCGCGCCCTCGAGCATCGACGCCACCAGGTTTTTGCCGATGTCGTGCAGGTCGCCCTTCATTGTCCCGATGACTACGCGGCCCACGGGCTCAGCGCCGCGCGCCGCGAGCAGTGGCCGGATCAGTTCGAGCGACGCCTTCATGGCCCGCGCCGAAATCAGCAGTTCGGGCACGAAGCAATCCCCGGTTTCGAAGCGCTTCCCCATTTCGTCCATGGCCGGAATCATGTACTTGCTGACCAGTTCCTGCGGGTCAGTCTTTTTGTCGAGCGCCTCTTTCGTGATAGCCACCGAAGCCTTAGCGTCGCCGTTCAGAATGGCCTCGGTCAGCTTGGAACAATCGGACATTTGTACCTCCTCAGAAAAGTAAGTATCTGGCACCTTTGCTGCCAAAAGGCAAGCGAACCAATAGAATCTGGCAAAGTTGGGGAGTCGTTGGCGTGCCGCATGCCAAGCGACATGATCTGGGTCGATTTGGTCTGCGGGCTACCCTCCTCAATGCCGGTTCAGCTACCCATCTTCCTGGCCTTGGCAAGGATGCCTGGGCGCGCCTCTTCCATCATTTCGCGCAGGTCGGCGTGACGCATCGTGCGCTGTTCGAACGTCCGCTTTTCGAGCGAGCGCAAGAAGCGCTCCTCGAACTCGC
>JAIQGB010000504.1 GCA_020072905.1 Terriglobia bacterium
CCCCGCCTGGCGCCAGGGCCAGGCTTCGCACCACCTCGGCCGGCGAAGCCGCACCGAGGGTCTTCCCATCCCGGCCGATCCACACCGTCTGCACGGGGGCCGCCGATGGAGCCGCGAAATAGGTCAGCAAACCTGCATCGGACGCCCAGTACGATGCCCGTACCGTGTTCGACGGATTCCGTCCGATCTCCTCCGCCACCGACACCGGATCGCCCCCAAGTTCCAGCGAATCCGCGTTGAAGCGTTGGGCCACCAGCGTCTGGCCTTGCAGCCACAGCAGGTACCCCGGATACGCGCCGCGAGGCGAAACATACACGGCTTTGGCGGACGTCCGCACAATCTGCTTCCGTTGTTCCGGATTGCGCAGAGAACTGGCATACACCCCTTGCACCTTCTCGTCCGCGCTGGGGCCGTAGATGGCGGGCACGGGGACATCGTTCAAGCGCAAGTAGACTCCGAGCTGCGCGCGATGATGGATGCCGTGGTTCAGAATCATCCTGCGCAGGACGGCAACGCGCGGCAGGGTGAACATGGTTGTCGCGCCGTTGCGCAATGACCAGGGCGCGAGCAGATGCGCGTCGTCCGCGGCGGCGATGGCCGCCCGCAGGGACTTGACGCCGGGGTCGAACACTTCCAGCAGCTCGCGCCGGGAGGCGGCGGGAGGCGGTGGCGTTGTCGCGCCGGGCGCGCCCACGTCAAACGAACCCTCGGTGAGCGTGACGAGGCCCCACTCCGGGATGCGGGCCAAGTGTGTGGCCAGCGCGGCCATGGAGAACGATTTCACATGGGGCTTCCAGGCGAGCTTGGCATCGGGCACGCGCTCCAGCGTCTTTCGCGTGCTGGCCATCTCCTGATCGAACTCCGGCAGAATCAATTCACTCAGTTTCATGGTTTCCTCCATAGAAAAAGTTGGCAGTCCACAATTGGCAGTCGGCAGTTGGCAGTCGGCCGCGTTCGGTAGTCGCCGTCAGATTTCAGCAGTCAGCTATCAGCGTTCAGCTGTTAGGTTTCAGCATACAGCCTTCAGGCCTCAGCCGTCAGAATCCAGAGGCCGTCGCCCCCCTCAGCAATAAAACCTCGGCGAGGATGTGTTGCCTTCAGCCTTCAACCTTCAGCCTTCAGCCTTCCGGCTCCTGACTCCTGCACAACGAAGAATCTTCAATCATCAATCGGCAATCGTCAATTAACAACTTTTGTCTTCCGCTTCCCCACCCGCAAAGGGTAAGGACAGTTGCGGATGCCAAACATTCGGCTGGTCATCGCGCCTCCCCTCCAGGCCGTAGCGCGCGCGGAGCGAGGCGACGAGCTTGGCGATCTCTTCCTTGTATTCTCCGTGCAAATACGCCGAGCGGGCGTAGAGCTTCCGATAACGCGTCACCAGACGCGGGAACTCGCGCTCCAGGAACGGCATGAATTGCTTCATGGCGCTGGGCATCAGGAAGAGCAGATTACCATAAAGGAATTTGGCGCCGTGTTCGGCGGCGGCGCGCGCCAGGGCTTCGAGTGAGCGCGGCGAGTCGGTGAGCGCGGGAAGAATCGGCATCGCCATCACGCCGGCGCGAATGCCCGCCGCGGCGAGCGTGCGGACGGCTTCGAGACGCCGCGCGGGTGGCGGCGCCTTGGGCTCCAGCAATCGCGCCAGGCGCTCGTCCGTGGTGGTGACGGTGATGCCGACGCTCAGCCGGTGGCGCTCGGCGTTGCGCCGTAGCAGGTCGAGATCGCGCAGGATGAGTACCCCTTTGGTGGTGATAGAAAACTCCAGGCCCTCGAACTCCGCGAAAACTTCCAGCAGGCGGCGCGTGACTTTAAATTGCCGCTCGGCGGGCTGGTAGGGGTCCGTCGCGGTGCCAAGGGCGACGGGTTGCCCGCGGTCGCGCGCTTGGCGGAGCTCGGCGCGGAGCAACCCCGGAGCGTTCACCTTCGCGTAAATCTTACGCTCGAAGTCGCGACTGTCCCAGAGTTCCATGAACTCGTGCGTGTACCGGGCGTAACAATAGTGGCAGCCGAATTCGCAGCCGCGGTAGGGATTGATCGTCCAGGCGAAAGGCATCCGGCCACTGGATTCGCGGTTGAGGGCAGAACGCGCCTGGAGAGCGAAGAATTCCGCCTCCGCCCGCTCGCGCACCCGGGGGCTGGCCGCAGCCATCCGGGCGATGCCGATAAGCCCTTGATTCGGCTTGGGTTGAAGCTGGGCGCAGACCGGCACGGGAATTAGCCCTCCCGAAAGTGACGTGTTACTTTCGCTTTTTCTTCGCCTCCTGTCAAGTCTTTTCTTGGACCCCTCGCACGCCCCTTTCCGCGAGTTCGAGATATCCCGGAAGTCCCTGCCCCGCCATCTCGCTCCGCGCGCGTTCCGCCGCTGCCGAAAACCCCATTCGCTGCTAGAATGTCTGCGGGCTCGTCGCACAATCCACGGAAGGAGTCGGTTGATGAAAGTCGCGGCTGTGCAAATGGACGTGGAGATTCTTGAGAAGCACAACAACCTGGCGCGCGTGATTGCCAAAATGGAAGAAGCATCGCGCGCGGGCGCGAAGCTCGTCGTCTTCCCCGAGTGCGCGCTGACGGGCTATTGCTTCACCAACCGCGAGGAAGCGTGGCCGCTCGCGGAGACCGTTCCCGGGCCGTCAACGGAGAAACTCGCCGCCGCCGCAAAGTCGCTCGACGTGACCGCGATCGCGGGCATGCTCGAACGCGAGGGCGAGACGCTCTATAACTCCGCGTCCGTCGTCGACCCCAAGGGCGTGCTCGGCGCGTATCGCAAGATGCATCTGCCCTGCCTCGGCATCGACTGGTTCAACGCCGTAGGCGACAAGGCGTTCCCGGTGTTCGCGACGTCGCACGGGCGAATCGGCATCAACATCTGCTACGACTGCAGCTTTCCCGAAGCGGGCCGCGTTGTGAAACTGCATGGCGCGCAACTGCTCGCCATTCCCACCAACTGGCCGCTCGGCTCCGATTCCTGGGAGCACACGCCCAAGGTCCGCGCCACGGAAAATCACCTGCACGTCATCGCCTCCGATCGCGTGGGGGAAGAGCGCGGTTTCCGATTCTCCGGTCA
>JAIQGB010000142.1 GCA_020072905.1 Terriglobia bacterium
GTTCAAGGCAAAAGAGGAGCCCGCGCAGCGACAAAATGTCTAGGTCGCCGACACCCGAAACCTGACACCTGACACCCGAAACCTGCTGTCCAGCCCCTGATCCCAAGTCCCCAGTCCCAAACCCCTAAGCCCCAACCCCGAACCCCGGCACCTCACGTGCTTCGTCTTCTCAGAGTGTGAAAACTCGCCCAGTCGAGGTGTGCCCATGGAAACCCGCAAGCGTCATGCCCGCAAGGAAGACTATCGGATGCGCACCCATCTGATTCACGGCAACTTCGAGAGCAAGAAGTGGGATTACGACCACCACGTGATTCCGCCCATCTCGCACTCGACGGCCTTCCGGCTGGACTCCGTGCATCGCGGCGCGCAGGGCTTTGTGCAATTCGCCTCCGCCGACGAGGCGCTGAGCGGACACATGCCCATCTACATCTACGACCGCCTGGACGAGCCAACGCGCTCCATGCTCGAGGAGACCCTCGCCTACGCCGAGGGCGGCGACGTGTGCATCACCTTTGCGAGCGGCATGGCCGCGATCAGCGCGGCGCTGGGCGTGGCGCTGCGGCAGGGGCAGGAAGTGCTCGCCCACCAGATCGTCTACGGCTGCACCTACAGCCTGATGACCAACTGGCTGCCGCGCTTCGGCATGCGGGTGCGCTTCGGCGATTTCCTCAAATCCGAGTCGCTGCTCGCCCAGGTGACGCCTGCGACGCGCGTGCTCTATTTCGAGACGCCGGTGAATCCCACCATGGAGCTCATCGACCTCGCGGAAATCCGCCGCGTCGCCGACCAGATCAATGCCGGCCGCGAGGAGAAGGAGCGCGTGCTGGTGATGGTGGACAACACCTTCGCCACGCCCTATTGCCAGCGGCCGCTCAAGCTGGGTGCGGACATCGTCGTCGAGAGCTTGACCAAAGACATCGGGGGCTTCGGGACAGATATGGGCGGCGCGGTCATCGCTTCGTCGGCCTGGTATAACCACCTGATGCTCTTCCGCAAGGATTTCGGCGGCGTGCTGACGCCGCGCAGCGCCTGGGGCATCCTCGTCTACGGACTGCCCACGCTCGCCACGCGCATGATCAACCAGCAGAAGACTGCACAGCGCGTGGCCAAGTTCCTCTCCGAACACCCCAAGGTGGATACCGTCGCTTACCCGGGCTCCGAGTGCTTTGCGCAGAAGCCTCTGGCCCACCGGCAGATGCAGAATCCCGACGGCAAGTTTGCGCCGGGCGGGATGCTCTACTTCGTGCTCAAGGGCGGGAACGGCTCGGTGTCGCGCGCCGAGAAGCTGGTGGATTACATCGCCGAGCACGCCTACACGATTACGCTGGCGGTGAGTTTGGGGCAGATTAAGACCCTCATCGAGCACCCGTTCTCGATGACGCACTCGGCGCTGCCCGACGAGCAGAAGCGCGCCTTCGGGATGCACCCGGAAGGCGTCCGGCTATCTATCGGGCTCGAGGATTGGCACGACATCATTCGCGATTTGGAGATCGCCCTGGAGCGCGTCTAGCCTCAATCTTGCCTCTCCATGGTGACGGCGCCTTGGCGTATTGGGCAAGAGGGGAATCCATGGTCGGCTGTCCGAACCCGACACAATGTCGTGGCTACACGGAAAAATTGTTGACACGGACACCGAGTCAGTAGTAGTGTTGCGGTTTCAGAAATGGTGAGCGGCTCTTACATGTCGATGAGGGCGAAGGAGGCGCGGCGGATGTGTTGTTGTCCATCCGCTAGCGGAGCTTTTCCCTTTGAGATAACCAGCTTGTAAGCCCTCACTTCATAAGGTCTCATTCGGAACGCCCGCTAGCGGAGAGAAGGCTGGCGGGCGTTTTGTTTCTATCTGACTTTTCGCAGGGAGGAAGCTGCGGTTCGACCGTATTGGGCGCTGGCGGGACGGGCCAGGCAAACCAAGCAATGTTAATTACCCTATTGGGCTTCATCACAGGAACTTTGATTGGACTGACCGGAACCGGCGGCGGGGTCATCCTCACGCCGCTGCTGCTGATCTTCACGCCCTATCCGGCGGTCGTGGTGATCGGCACGGATCTTGTCAACGGCGCGTTCACCAAGTTGCTGGGCGTCATCGAACACCGCCGGTTCGGACAGGTGCACTGGCGGCTGGCTGGACTTCTCATCGCCGGCAGCGTGCCCGGAACTTTGGCCGGGATTCTCTTTGTTGGCTTCCTGAAAGCGCACTTGGCCGCAGGCCAGCTTGACCACGTGCTAAAGACAGTCCTGGCCTTGACACTCTTCAGCGTTTCGTTGTTTCTGCCCTTCGTCCGCAATGGCCAGGTTCGCCTGGGCAAGGCTTCGCTGGAACTGCGGTCGAAGGCGGACATCGCGAAACTGGTCGTGGTTGGAGCGGTGGTCGGTTTCCTGGTGGCGCTGACTTCCATCGGCAGCGGAAGCCTGCTGATGGTTTTCCTGCTGTTGCTCATCCCGCTGCCGCTGGCTTCGCTCGTCGGGACGGACATCATGTTTGGCCTGGCGACGATGGCGGTGGCCGGCTCGCTGCACTTCTCGATGGGGCACTTTGACAGCGGGCTGTTCCTCCGCCTGGTGGCTGGAGCATTGCCGGGCGTGATGCTCGGCAGCCGTCTGACGCGGCTGATTCCGGAGCGTTATTTCAGTTGGGTGTTTACTGTTCTCTATTTCTCGCTGGGAACGCGGCTCCTGATGGCGGGTTGAGCAGGGGACGGGGGGCCCGAGAATTCAATCCATCTTTGGAGGTAAGATACATGAGCGCGATCGACGATGTCCTGGCAGCCAACCAAACGTACGCCCAGGGATTCAATTTGGGGCAATTGCCGATGCCGCCGGCTCGCAAGCTGGCCGTTATCGCCTGCATGGATGCCCGACTGACCGTTTCTCAGTTGTTGGGGCTCAAGACAGGTGAGGCCCACATTATCCGCAACGCTGGCGGAATCGTCACCGAGGACGCTTTGCGGTCGCTGATCATCTCTCACCACCTGCTGGGTACCAACGAGATCATGATCATCAATCACACCGACTGCGGGATGCTCACTTTCAAAGACGACGAGCTACGGAAGAAACTCCAGACTCAAACGGGGACGGCGGCGGTGGCCCCGGTGCGTTTCCACGCCTTCACGAATCTGGAAGCCAACGTGCGCGAGCAAATCCAGAAAGTAAGGTCGCATCCCTGGATCCCCAAGCACCTTCCCGTTCGAGGATTCATCTACGACGTGAAGAGCGGCAAGCTCGCCGAAGTGTCCGCTTGAGGCAGCATTCCGGCGGGCCTGAAAAACAACCCACGCCAGGGAGGACCGAAAGAGACCGAACATATGCCAACCCTTACTTCAACCCTTCAAGCAATGGCCGAGGCTTACGCCACGCGCCATCCTCAGGACATCGTGGCCTTGGCGATTCAAGAGTTTTCCCCGCGCCTCGCCATCAGCTTTAGTGGCGCGGAAGATGTGGCATTGATCGACATGGCGTCGAAGATCGGCGGCAAGTTCCGCGTCTTCACGCTCGATACGGGCCGGCTGCACACGGAGACCTGTCAATTCATCGAGGAGGTCCGCGAGCACTACGGGATCAACATCGAGGCATTCTTTCCGCAGCCCGAAGCGGTGGAAAAGCTGGTGCGCGAGAAGGGTCTCTTCTCTTTCTATCGCGACGGTCACAAAGAGTGCTGCGGCATCCGCAAGGTCGAGCCGCTGCGCCGCGCGCTGGCCTCGCTCGACGCCTGGGTCACCGGGCAGCGTCGCGACCAGATGGCGAATTGGACTTCGAAGCAGGTTTGGGCCTACATCCGCGAAAACAACGTTCCCTTCAACCCGCTGCACGAGCGCGGCTTTGTCTCCATCGGCTGCGAACCTTGCACGCGGGCCATCCTGCCCGGCCAGCACGAGCGCGAAGGCCGCTGGTGGTGGGAAGAGGAGACCCAGAAGGAATGCGGCCTGCACGCAGGGAACACGCACGCGCAGTAGCGCCGGGCTTCAGCCCCGCCCGGCATGGATCCTGTAGGGGCGGTTCGCGAACCACCCCTACGCTCGCGTCTCCGAGTTATCCCCGAATTCCCAAACCCTGCATGAGTTTGTTGGTTTCGCGGTAAGCTTCGGTGACCCAATCCACGATCTTTGCGGGCTCCGGTGAGTACTCGAGCTCGATGCTGATCGTGCCGCTGAAACCTGTCTGCTTGAGCTCGGTGAGGTAGGATTTGAAATCCACTACGCCGCGGCCGGGCGGCAGGTCTCCATGCACCTTGCCGTCGCAATCGCTGATGTGCACGTGCGCGATGCGGCCCTTGAGGCGTTGGATCTCGTTTGCCGGAGTATGGGAGAGCGTCAGGTGGGAGATATCCAGGTTGGCGCGCACGGCCGGGTGGTTGACGGCATCGAGGAATTCGGCCATCTTCCCTGCCGTGTTGATAATGGAAAGGTGGAAGGGTTCGAGTTCGAGCGCGACCTCGAGGCCCAGCGGCGCGGCGTACTCGCCAAGCGCACGGACGTTTTCAACCGCCCACGTCCACTGCTCCTCAGGTTTGATGACTTCCTTCTGCCAGATATATTCGCCCACCACCAGCAGCAAATTGCGCGCTTCGAGTTCGTAGACGAAATCCAGGTAGGCTTTGCAGCGTTCGACGTGGAACTTCTGCACCGGCCCATTGAAGTCCGCGATGCCCAGCGCGCAGCAGGCCACTGAAACGATCGGCAGGCCGACATCTCTCGCTGTGTCCTTGATGCGCTTGCGCTCTTTGATGTCGATTTCGAGCGGGTCGGCGAAGATGTCGACGGTGTCGAAGCCGATCTCTTTGGTCATGCGGATACCTTCCGCCGTGCCCACGTGGGTCCCGGCCCAGGCGGAGTTGATGAGTCCGAGCTTCATTGCTTCCTCCTTCGTCGAGACGTTCCGCTGGGGCGTCTCACCAAACGCCCCGAGGGTTCGTGTCAAATCTCTGAAGACGCCCCGGCGGGGCGTCTCTACGATTTCAAGATCTCTTCAATCTCCACCGGCCGGTGCTCGGCAATCGACTTGTAGCAGGCATCGAGGAGCGCCATGGTCTTCAGGTTGTCGCGGCCGGAGACGGCCGGCTCAGCGCCTGTGGCCAGCGCGTCGAGCAGCATCCCCATGGTTCCTTCGAAGGCGTCGGGGAACCAGCGCACCGCCCTCGCGCGCCGGGCCGGCCCACACGTCGTCCCAGGCCGCGGCACGGAAGCCATTGGCGTATTCCAGAATGTAAAGCACGATGCCGTCCTGGTGCTCGAACTTCGTGCGCGGATCGCTGCGCGCGCTGACGTAAACGCTCTTCGGATCGCCGAAGAGAAAACGGAACGAATCCAAATGATGAATGCTCATGTTGAGCAGCGTCACCTTGCCGAGGTCTTTCACCCAGGTCTGCCAGTGCGGAATCGCCCGCATTTCAATCGTGGCCAGGACCGGCTCACCCAAGTAGCCGCGCTCGAGCACCGTCTTGAGCGCGCGGATCGACTGGTCGTAGCGCATGTTCTGGTTGACGCCCAGCGTGATGCCCGCTTCCCTCGACAGCCGGACGATTTCCTTCGCCTCCTGGTAATTCGTCCCCAGAGGTTTCTGCGCCAGGATGCCTTTGATGTGGCCGGCGTGCTTCACCGCCTCGCGCACGATGGGCAGCTCGAAGTTGGGCGGCACGGCGATGTCGAGCACTTCGATGGAAGGGTCGGCGATCAACTCTTCATTGGTGTTGTAGACGGTTGGGACGCCGCGCAACCGGGCCACTTCGCGCGCCTGCTCCGGCGGCTGTGAAGTGATGGCCACCACGTGGTAGCCGGCGTTGCGGTAGGCCACCAAGTGGCAGTCGCGCATGATGAATCCCGCGCCGATTGCCCCGATGCGGTAGTCCTTCTTTTTCGGCGGCGGAGCATGATGGTGGAGGTCGAGATCAACGGTCATGCTGTCACCTCCCAAGCGAGCCGAGGCTCTCGCGAAGCCTGTTCACGCGCGGAACTCCGTGATGGGCGTCGAGACTATACCGCTTGTGCGCTCGAAGCGAAAGCGTGACTGAGCTGGCTGGTCCGTTTCGGCCCTCGGTGGTTTTGCCTCGCACCTCCGTAAGGCTTGACCTGACTCCTGGCGGAGAGTAGATTCCGCCTGCAAGAGTCGAGACATCAAGGCGGTGCATGATGCAATCAATTTACACCCGGCGGGAATGGTTGAAGAAAGCGACGACGCTCGCCGCGGGCGCGACGCTGACGCAAGGCTCGCCTCTCGGCGCCTTCAGCGCTTCGCCTTCCGGCTATCATCCCGTCCTCTCCGTCCAAGCGTACATCTGGATCCAGCACCTCGAGCAAGAGAAGAAGACTTTCGCTGAAGGCGTCGAGGACATGCTCGCGACGTTCCACCGCGCGGGATATCGCAACGTGGACCTGACCGATGGCTTCCTGGGGCCGGATCTGCGGGAGAAGACTCTCGGGCTTCTCTCCAAATACTTGCTCGCGATGCCCACGTTTTATGCCAGCAGCACGCTCCATGAGCCGGAGGCCGCGGAGAAATCCATCCGCGCAATCCTCGATCTCGCGCGTGCCACCAAGCCCGCCGGAGTCCGCGGCATCGTCACCAATCCCAGCCCCAAGCCGAACCAGGCCCGCAAGTCGGACCTCGAGCTCGCGCTTCAGGCGCAGAACCTCAACCGCTTGGGCGCCGAACTCCAGGTGCTCGGCGTCCGTCTGATGGTCCACCACCATACCCCGGAACTGCTCGACAAGGGACGCGAGTGGCGGCATCAGCTCCAGCACACCGACCCGAAGTTCGTGGGTTGCTGCGTGGACGTCCACTGGGCGTATCGAGGAGGGGAGGAGCCGCTGGCTTTCCTTCGCGAAGCCGGCAATCGTCTCGAGTGCCTGCACCTTCGGAATTCCACGGACGGTGTGTGGATGGAAGACTTGGCCGACGGCGACGTGGATTACCGCGAGATTGCCGACTACCTGAAGCAGATTGGGTACAGCGGATATCTGGTGGTGGAGCTGGCTTACGAGAAGGGCACCAAGATCAAAAGATCGCTCGAAGAAGATCTGCGGCTAAGCCGGCTGTATGCGGAGAAGGTCTTCGCCCTCACGTCAGGCTGAGTGGGGTGGAGTTCGGGCGGCAGGGTCACGCGCACCGATCCCGTGCTTCAGTGGCCTCCCTGGAGAAAACCGGGGAGGGGAGTGCTGGCCTGCGTGTCCGGCTGCTCGTGCAGGCGCAGGCCACGGTAAAGGCGCCCGGCAATTTCCGCGGCGTGCGGACCGAACATCATCTTGCCACCGCGCAGCAGCACCACGACGACGTACTTTGCCTCGCGCTCGTTCGCGTAGGAAACGAACCAGCCCAGGCGCGCGCCGTCCTCGCTGCACGTTCCCGTCTTGCCGTAAATCTGTTCTTCCGGGTCGTAGGCCAGACGTCCAGTGCCGTACAGCACGGCGGCGGCGAGTCCTTCCTTCACGTGCGGGACAAAATCGTTGAGGTCTTGCAGTTGCTTGCGCACCATGGGCTGAAACTGCTCGACCTCCTCGGGCGTGCGCGGGTATTGCAGGTAGTAGAGCGTGCCGCCGTTGGCGATGGCGGAAATGAGCGCGGCCATCTGCAACGGCGTGACCTCGATGCTCAGCCCGTGGCTCGACAAGAGCCCCACGCCGCCTTCCTTGGGCGGAGCGTCGGGAAACTTGCCGGGACTTTCCTCGGGGATGTTCCAGCCGGCCTTTTCACCCAAGCCGAACTGGTGCGCGTATTCCGCCACCCGGTCGAAACCCAAATCTCGGCCGAGCTTTTGGAAGAAGGGATTGTTCGAATGGGCCAGCGCTTCCGTCAGGCTCATTTTCGTTCGGCGCCCGACCCGCACCTTCGTGTCCGAAGTGATCAGCCCTTCCTTGAGCGCTGCCAGGGCCACCACCGGCTTGAACGTCGAACAGGGCGTGAAGCCGCTCCCCAGCGCCAACGGCTGGTTGACGATGGAGAGGATCCGGCCGGAGTTCGGATCAACGACCACGACGCTGCCGTTCCAATTCCCCAGGGCCTCAATCGCCGCCTCACGAACCATCGGGTCTTCGCCGGCCGGATTGTCATTGGCCGTGGGCTCGCCGTGGGAACTGATCCGCCAGGGATTGTATCGCCGCCCTCGTTTGCGGGAGCTCGTACGCTTCTTTTTTGTGGACGAGGCTCGGGTGTTCGCGGAACTTACTGCGGACCCAGTCCCGCTGCTCGAAGATTTGCGGGCGGCACTGGCCGTCGCGCTCGAAGAGCCGAGGAGGTCCGCCCCAAACAGCCAAAGACCTGCCACTACCAGGATGGCAATTTTCCGACGCAAGAGAATGTGAAACCTCCTTGGTTGATTGGCTGGGGTGATTCCCATCCCCCTCCGACCCTGGCGCCGGTCACTCGGGGGCTGGGAGGAAATTACCTTTCCGCCAGCGTCAGCCGCCCTGCACCGCCGATGAGGTCGCGGCGCATTGAGGCGGCTCACTTCTTGCCGCGTGCCGAAGCCGCGCTTTCCTGCGCGGCCGGTTCGCTGGGGAGAGGCAGGTTCAGAGCTTTGCGAACCTCCCCTTCCAGCTTCTTGCATACGTCAGGGTTTTCCCGAAGGAACTGCCGCGCGTTCTCACGCCCCTGGCCGATGCGCTCCCCTCCGTAGGAGAACCACGAGCCGCTCTTCTCCAGGATGTTGCGCTCGGCGGCGACGTCGAGCAGGTCGCCTTCCTTCGAGATCCCCTCGCCGTATAGGATATCAAATTCTGCCTCCCGAAAGGGAGCAGCAATTTTGTTTTTGACGATTTTTACCCGGGTGCGGTTGCCTACCACCCGGTCGCCGTCTTTGATGGAGGCGATCCGCCGGATGTCGATGCGCACGGTGGCATAGAACTTGAGGGCCCGGCCGCCCGTGGTGGTCTCCGGGTTGCCGAACATGATGCCGATCTTTTCGCGGATCTGATTAATGAAAATAAAGGAGGTCTTCGATTTGGAGACGATACCGGCGAGCTTGCGCAGCGCCTGCGACATCAAGCGCGCCTGCAAGCCTGGTAACGAGTCGCCCATGTCGCCGTCGAGTTCGGCCTTAGGGACGAGCGCCGCCACCGAATCGATCACTATCACGTCCACGGCGTTCGAGCGCACCAGCGCTTCGGCGATTTCCAGCGCCTGCTCGCCGTAGTCGGGCTGGGAGACGAGCAGGTTGTCCACATCCACGCCCAGCCGCTTGGCATAGGCCGCGTCGAGCGCGTGCTCGGCATCCACAAAAGCGGCCATCCCGCCGCGGCGCTGCGCTTCGGCAATGATGTGCAGAGCAATCGTCGTCTTGCCGCTCGACTCCGGCCCGAAAATCTCGATGACTCGCCCGCGCGGCACCCCGCCCACGCCCAGCGCGGCGTCAAAGGAGATGGCACCCGTGGGAATCACTTCTACCGGCACGAGTGCCTCCTTTGTGCCCAGCCGCATGATCGAGCCCTTACCGAATTGCTTCTCGATCTGCGTCAGCGCCAGGTCAATGGCCTTGGTTTTCTCCGTTCGCTCTTCCGGCATCAACAACTCCTTCCTTTCACCTGCCAAGCACGCCGTAGCTCTCGGGCTCCGGCTTGTAAACGGATCCCGCCAGCATGAACCCCAAGGCTCCGATGAAAGTCCAAATCCTGACGCCAATCAGCATTTCCGTCATCGCGTGGAAAGCACCCACGGGCACTCGAGCCTGCTCGCCGCCGAACAGCGCGAAAGTGGTGCCCAGGGTAAAGACCAACAGGAACACGCCGCCGCCACCCAACCAGGTCCCTCGGCTCCCGCTGCCCCGTCTCGCCAGGAGGCACGGGACCAGCAACAATGACGCCATGGCGATATACATGTTTGCCTCTCCTTCCAACCTGCGGCTAATCCGATCTCCGCATTCCACCTAGGCCATCTTACCCTAAGCCTTCTTCTCGGCGTACTCGTAAAACCCCCGACCCGCTTTGCGGCCCAATCGTCCGGCGGCGACCATCTTCTCCAGCAGCGGGCAAGGGCGATACTTTGAGGCCTGGATGACAATCAACGCGAAAATTGCTAGGAACAGCGCATCCATATGAAAGACTAGGGCGTGCCTTCCCAGTCTTCGATTTGCAGTCCCTTCACGCGCCCGAATTCTCCTGTATTGCGCGTGACAATCGTGAAGTCGTTGGCAAGCGCCGCCGCAGCAATGAGAAGATCATTGGGGCCAATCGGTGTGCCCGCGAAGGCAAGTGCTGCGCGGATCTTTCCATACTCTTCCTCGCACTTTTCATCGAAGGGCAGCGTCCCAAATTCCTCAAAGAATCGCCGAAGCAAGCCGAGATTGGCATCGCGCCGCGAGCTCCGATAGCGCCAAAATAGAGCTCGGCCTTGGTGATCGAGCTGAGGGCAACTTCGCGGCGCGATACAGACGCGAGCTTGCGAGCCAGCGGCGAATGCCTTTGATTGAGCAAGCGGATACAGGCGTTGGTGTCGAGCAGGAAGCTCATGGTCGCTGTCGAGTCTCGTACTCCCCTTCCGACTCACGCCGGAGAAGATCGCCTTGCCAGCCTCCCACAACGCTCTTGAAGAAGTCGGGGGACCAGGCGGGGTCTTTGGTGGCGGCCGGAGCCACCGGTTGGACGATCACCATGACCTCCACGTCCGTTCCAACGAAGTCGGAAGGCACGTCCAGATGCAGCATTCCATCGTCGCCGACGCGGGACCTAATCAAGACACTGCGCATGGTCACGACCTCCAGCGATATGCGCCCCTCTTACTCAGTCCCATGATACTCGTAAAACCCCCGTCCTGTCTTGCGGCCCAATCTTCCGGCGGCGACCATCTTTTCAAGCAGCGGGCAGGGGCGGTATTTCGAGTCGTGGAACCCCTCGTAGAGTACCTTCATTATATCCAAACAGACATCCAAACCAATCAAATCCGCCAGCTCCAGCGGGCCCATGGGGTGGTTCATCCCCAGCTTCATCACGCCGTCCACAGCGGCCGCGTCGCCCACACCTTCCATCACGCAGAAGACCGCCTCGTTGATCATCGGCATCAGGACGCGGTTCGAGACGAAGCCCGGAAAATCGTACACCCGGATGGGCGTCTTGCCGACGGCAGTGGCGAGCGCCGTGGCCGTCTCGACCGTTTGCGGCGATGTGTCGAGCCCCGGCACGACTTCCACCAGCTTCATTACCGGCACGGGATTGAAGAAATGCAGCCCGATGAACTGCGCCGGGCGCTTGGTCTGTGCGGCGAGCTTGGAAATGGAAATCGATGACGTGTTGCTGGCAAAGATCACTTCCGGCCGGGCGTGTGCTTCGAGCGCTTTGAAGACTCCGGCCTTCGCTTCAAAGTTCTCGATGACCGCTTCGATGATAAAGTCGCCATTCGCCATTGCAGCAAGATCGGTCGTCGTCTTCAGCCGCCCCAGCGCCTGCTCGCGCTCCTCCGCCGTCATCCGGCCCTTTTCGACATCGCGGCCCAGCCCTTTCGCAATCCGGTCCACAGCGCGATCAAGGTACTGCTGCGCCACGTCGTTCAGAATAACGGCGCATCCGCTGCGCACGAGCACCTGGGCGATCCCGTGCCCCATCGTGCCTGCGCCCACGACACCGACAGATTTGATTGTTTCA
Source organism: Terriglobia bacterium (assembly GCA_020072905.1). Classification (GTDB taxonomy): domain Bacteria; phylum Acidobacteriota; class Terriglobia; order UBA7540; family UBA7540; genus JAIQGB01. The sequence goes on from JAIQGB010000142.1 coordinate 11,562, forward strand.
TTTTTCCACTGATTCATTGACTGATTAGACCGCCCCGGTAATTGTCGTTCCTGGATTTACTCGTTCAGTGGGTCAATGAATCAATGATTCAATGAACCAATGGATCAATCTCCTCGTTCGACCGCGAGCGCAACTGCGTTTCCCCCGCCCAGGCAGAGCGCGGCGATGCCGCGCCGGGCGTTGCGCCGGCCCATTTCGTGAAGCAGCGTGACGAGGATGCGTGCGCCGGAGCCACCGATGGGGTGTCCGAGCGCCACTGCGCCGCCATTGACGTTGGTGCGGTCGGGATCGAGGCCGAGTTCCTGGATGACGGCGAGGGCTTGCACGGCGAAGGCTTCGTTCAATTCGATCAGGTCAACCTCTCCAAGTTTCCAGCCGAGCTTGGCGACGAGCGAGCGGACCGCGTCCACGGGCGCCATCATCACCCACTTCGGCTCGACGCCGCTCACCGCCTGGCCAGCGACGCGGGCCAGGGGCTTCTTGCCTAGCACCTTAGCGTTCTCAGCGGAGGTCACGACGAGCGCCGCCGCACCGTCATTGGTGCCGGGCGCGTTGGCGGCGGTCACGGTGCCGTCGGGTTTGAAGGCGGGCTTGAGCTTCGCCAGCGCTTCGAGCGTCGAGTCGGCGCGCGGGGATTCATCGGTAGCGAACTGGACGGGTTCACCTTTCTTTTGCGGAATGCTGACAGGAACGATCTCCTCTTTGAACCGGCAACTTTTAATGGCATCCACGGCGCGGCGATGGCTCTCGAGCGCATAGGCGTCCTGGCGCGGCCGCGAGATCCGATATTTCTCCGCCACCAGTTCCGCGGTCATGCCCATGTGGAAGTCTTCAAAGGCGTCCCAGAGGCCGTCCTGAATCATCGCGTCGAGCACCTTTCCGTGCCCGAGGCGCAGGCCCTGGCGGAGTTGCGGCAGCAGGTAGGGGCAGTTGGTCATCGATTCCATGCCGCCGGCCACGACGATTTCGGCATTGTGGGTTTGAATGGCCTGCGCGGCAAGCGCCACGGCCTTGAGGCCCGAGCCGCAGACCTTGTTGAGGGTCATCGCTGCGACGTGGTTGGACAAGCCGCCCTTCAGCCCCGCCTGGCGCGCGGGATTCTGCCCCAGGCCCGCCGCGATCACGTTGCCCATGATGATTTCGTCTATCTGGCTAGCCTCGATACCTGCCCGACGCACCACCTCGCGGACCACGAAAGCTCCGAGCTCGACGGCGGAAAAGGGGGAGAGAGAACCCTGGAACTTCCCGATGGCAGTGCGGCAGGCGGCTAAGATCACTGCTTCGCGCATGACTCACCTACTCGCGGCGATTATGGCCCCGGTCTTGAGGCAAGTCAAGGAAACGGGCCGCAATTGACGAGCAAGACCGCTTCTCGGCCAGAATGTCCGCTCACGCGGACCGGAGCTTCTTGAAATATGCGTCCAATTCCCGGACGCGGAGGAGCTTGGCGGCGAGGGCAACGACGAGGAGACCCACGACACTCGCGACGACCAGGACCACGAACGCATGCGTCGTGGTCTGCCAGCCGAGCCGCGGTTCGAGCCAGTTGACGGCCGCGAACGATGCGCCCGCGGCCAAGACGGATGCGGCGGTGACCTTCAGGAAGAAAACAACCAGCGTGCCGGATTCCCTATTCTGAGTCCGGCGGACCAGCAACACGAACATTACGATCATGTAGGCGACGATGCCTAGCGAGCTTGCCAGCGCCAGACCCACGTGCTGAAGGTGCCGTACCAGCAACCAGTAGACGGGCAGATTCAGGAGGGTGAGGATCGTACCGGTCACGGCGGGCGTGAGCGTGTCGCGCGCCGCGTAGAATCCTCGCGACAGAATTCCCTGGACTCCCCAGGCGCACATCCCCAGCGAGAAGAAAACCAACGTTGCAGCCGTGGCCTCCAGGTCCGGCCCGCGCAGCCGCGTATGGGAGTAGATGAAGTAAACGAGCGGCCGGCTCTGGGCGATGGTGAGCGCCGAGATCGGCACGAGCAGCAGAATCACGCCCTTCAACGTGGAATTGAGGGCGCGATTCAGCTCGTCGAACTTCTTTTCCGAATAAAGCTGCGCCAGGAAAGGGAACGCCGCCACCCCCGCCGCCTGTCCCACCACGCCGAACGGAACGCGCATCAAGGTCTTGGCGTAACTGAGCCAGCTAATTGAGGCGGGCTGGAGGTAGGAGCCGAACCAGCGGATGATCCAGTCGTCCGTGAAAACCAGCGACAGCGCCAGCATGATCGGGATGGTCAGCTTGATAAAAAGCCGGAAGCCCGGGTGCCCGACGTCCAGGTTGGGGACAAAGCGCGCGCCCACGCGCCGGGCGCCGTAAACTTGCAGCAGGAAATTCCCCGCCAAGGCCCCCGCCAGCACGCCCACTGCGAATCCCGTAATTCCCAGGCGCGCGGAGAGCAGCACGCCACCCAAGATGATTCCCACGTTGTATATGACCGGCGCGAGCGAAGGAATCAGAAAACGCGCCTTGGCGTATTGCACCGCGCTCAGAATGCTGCCCAGGTAAAAGCAGACTTGTGCGGGCAGCATCAGGCGGGTCAAGAAAATTGCGCGGGCCTTTTCTGCCGGTGCGAATCCCGGCGCGATCACCTCAATGAGTTGCGGCGCGTAGATTTCTCCCGCCAGCACCAGGGTGATGAGCGAAATCCAGCGAAATCCGCCGTCTGATCCTGACCGCATCGGGCGGCCCGTTCCGTGAGACTCCCAAGCACAAGCTGGCGGCGGTAACGCGCGAGGAGGCCTTAAACCATCCGACCTGGCGTATGCCATGACGATTCCCGCCGACTGGGCGATTCGCCGGTTCACCGAAGGGGTGGTCATCGCGGAAGGTGTATCACGATTTCGAGTGGCTTGCCTAGGAGGGTCAGGGGAGCGCGGTTGCAGCTCAATCTACGCTGTCTTCCTCGACCTCATGCTTCGGCATGGGGAATCGGGTCCGGCAGCCGCGGCAGCGCACCATCGGTCCCCGCATGATGAGCCGTTCCCACCAGAGGCGCCGGGAACGACGAAAGTCCTTCTTGCCGCATTCCGGGCATGCCCCTGGAGCCTCGTGCTCGCGCGGTCGATGGGGTTCTTCCCGGGGCGGGGCTTTCTCGCCGTTCCGTGGCAGCAGGCGATACCGGTGGCAGCGGGAGCAAATGCGTAAGCGATATCCGAACGCCTTGGCCACCCTGTACAGCAGGCCGTGGCCGGCGTGTTCGGTTTTTTCGGCCCCGCATTTTCTGCAAGGGGTAGCCATATTGTCCGAATCAACTACTTCCAGGATAACAGAATGGTAGGAATGGTGCAAGCGCCCGGCGAGTCCCGTGTTCCCTTAGTGCGTGATTCCATGCTGGTGCAGCCGGCGGTGCAGGCGCTCACGAAGTCAAAGTGGAGTTCGCCCGCAAGGCGCCGCCGTGGTCATCGAGCCTTGATCTCGGTCCAGTACCGGTCGTAGAGCGCCACGACGGGGCCGAGGTCGTGCATGAACTCGCATTTCGCCAACGAGTCCGGCGGCGGGAAAATGGCGGGTTGGGCCAGGATCCAGGGCTCGACCCCGCGCGCGACAAAGCGGTTTGGAGAGTTGAACCCCGAATCATTTACAAAAGCGCCGGCCACCTCCGGCCGGTGAAAGTAGTTAATGAACTCGTGCGCCAGTTCCTTGTGCGGCGCGTTCCGCGGAATCGCGATCAGGTCCACAGAAATCGTACAGCCTTCCTTGGGAATCACGTAGCGAATGTTGGGCTCGTCGCGCATGGCGAAGGTCAGATTGCCATTGTAGGCTTGAGCGATCCAGGCATCGCCCGCCACGAGATCCTGCTCGAAGTTCGAGCTGTTGTAACCCTTGACGAGGGGTTTCTCGGCCACGAGCAGGTCGCGCGCCCTGAGAATCTCCTCGGGGTTGGTGGAGTTGAGAGAATAGCCAAGCTTTTTGAGCGCCATGCCGAAAACCTCGCGCGTGTCGTCGAGCAGCAGGATGTGCCCCGCGTAGCGCGGGTCGAACATCACATCCCAACTATCCACCTTCTCTTTCACGAGGTCGCTGCGGTAAGCGAGGCCCGTCGTACCCCAGGCATAGGGGACGCCGTACTCGTCGCGCGGATCGCAGGCGAGGTTGCGGAAGCGCGGATCCAGGTTCGCCCAGACGTTGGGCAGGCGGGACTTGTCGAGCGGCGCGAGCAGATGCTGCTGGATGAGGATTTCCAGCGTGTAATCCGTGGGCACCACGAGGTCGTAATCGACATTGCCTCCCTGCAGCTTGGCGAGCAGCGCTTCATTCGAATCGTAGAGGTCGTAATTGACTTTGCAGTGAAACTCGCGCTCGAAGCCGTGAACCACGCGCGGCGAGACATACGTGGACCACATGTAGAGGTTGAGCTGCGGCAGGTTCCGTTCCGTGGGCCAAGTGCGGGCGACCAGCGGCGCCGCCATCAGGAAGAAGACGCCCGTTACGCCGGCCAGCGCGCCACGCAATTTCAGCGTGCCGCGCTCGAGCCGCTGGGCGATGAAAACCAGCGGGATCGTGGCGAGGAGGATGGCCGAGGAGATGGCGTTGATCTCCGGCGTGATGCCGCGCTTGAGTTGGGAATAAATCTCCAGGGGAAGCGTCGTCGAACTCACGCCGGAAACAAACGAGGTGATGAGATAGTCGTCGAACGAAGTCGTGAAGACCAGCAGCGCCGCGGAGAGAATCCCCGGCGCGGCGAGCGGCAGCGTGACGCGGCGGAAGGCGGTCCACTCGTTCGCGCCCAGGTCCAGCGCCGCCTCCTGGAGCGACGGGTCCGCCCCGCCCAGGCGCGCCCCCACCACGATGATGACATAGGAAATGCAGAAGGTGATGTGCGCGATGATGATGGTCCAAATGCTCAGGTTGAGGTGCACGAGGCTGAAGAAGACCACCATCGCCACGGCGATGACGATTTCCGGAATCACCAGCGGCAGGTAAACGACGCCGTCGAGCCAAGCGCGTCCGCGCCATCGCGTGCGGGCCGAAACCAGCGCCGCCAGCGTTCCGGCCACGACACACACCAGCGTGACCGCCAGGGCGACGATCAGGCTGTTCAGCAGGCTCTGGAAGATCTGCTCGTTCCGCCAGAGCGCCCCGTACCATTCCGTCGTGAACCCCAGCCAGCGCGCGGACAGGCGCGAACGGTTGAAAGAGAAGATCACCAACACGGCGATCGGAGCGTAAAGAAAGAAATAGACGAGGGCGCTCGCCACGCTGAGCCCGTAACCTCCTCGGTTGATCCGCGCCATCACAAAATCTCCCGCGTCACCCGCTGGGCGTTACGAAGCGTGCCGAGGAGCACAGCGAGCACCGCAAACGTCAGCAGGAAGGCGACGGCGGAGCCGAAGGGCTGATCGCGCACCATGGCGAACTGGTTCTGGATGAGGTTCCCGACCATCATCGTGCGCGCGCCGCCCAGCAGGTCAGGCGTAATGAAAGCTCCCACGGAAGGGATGAAGACCAGGACCGCTCCGGCCACGAGCCCGGGCGCAGAAAGCGGCAGCGTGACGCGCAGAAAGGTCGAAAAGCGGCCGGCGCCCAGGTCCTGGGCCGCCTCCAGCAGTGACGAGTCGATCTTCTCGAGCACCGTGTAAAGCGGCAAGATCATGAAGGGAAGTTCGCCGTAGACCAATCCAATGAAGACGGCGAGCGGTGTATATAGCAGGCGAAGGGGTTCGTGAGTGAGGTGGAGCGAGAGCAGGAGGTTGTTGACGACGCCTTCCGTGCGCAGGATGACCATCCAGGCGTAGGTGCGCACGAGGAAGCTGGTCCAGAACGGAATCACGACGAGCAGCAGGAGCGCGGATTTCCAGCGCCTCGAGACGCGGCGCGCGATGAGGTAGGCCACAGGATAACCGAGCGCGACACACAGGGCCGTGGTGAGGAGCGCCATCCAGACAGACCGCCAGTAGATTTCCAGGTAGATGGGCTGAAAGGCGCGGAAGTAATTGCGCATCCCCAAGTCCCACGCGATGGTGCCGTAAGGGGAGCGCGCGGCGAAACTCACCACGAGCAGGTAGAGGAGAGGAAGAAGGAAGAAGCCGACCAGCCAAACCAGACTGCTGCTCAGCAGCGCCGTCGTGCGAAGCGTTGGCCTATCCCGGAAAAACTGGAGAACCTGCTCCATCCGATTGCCGAGCCCGGGGCAAGATGCGCCGCCGTCAACCCGCAAGGAGGATGGGCGCCGCAGAGATTCGCGGCGAGCATAGCGGAACGCTTCTGAGGATGTCAAACCTCGGACATCACTGCCCGGCCCGGGTGTATCCTAATAAGGTGGGGAAGGGCATGGAACCTCGCCAGAGAATGATTCGCGCCGGTTGCGCTGCGATTCTTGCCACGCTGCTGTGCTCTGTCTGGCTAGGTGCCGCGCAGAGCGGCCCGACGAGCGCGGAAGAATCCCTCGCGCAGGGGAATGAACTCTTCCGCCGCAGCCAGTGGAAGGAAGCGATTGAGGCCTACCGCAAGGCTCTCGAACTGCGGCCGGGATATCTCCAGGCCCACTACAACCTGGCCAACGCTTACGCCGCCGCGCAGCAGGGCGGTGAGGCCATCCAGCATTATCAGGAAGTGCTCCGCCAGAAGCCGGACTTCCCCAACGCTCACCTGAATCTCGGCGCGGTCTACGAATCGCAGGGCAAGCTCGCGGAGGCCCTCGAGGAGTACCGCGCGGAAATCCGCCTCCACCCCTCGAACGCCGCCGCCCAAGTCGATCTGGGGAACGCCCTGACCGCCAGCCGCCAGTTCGCGGAGGCTGCCAAGGCCTACCGGCAGGCGCTGTCCCTCGATCCCCAGGACGTTGATGCTCACGTGGCTCTCGCAGCTTCGCTCCTGCAGGCCGGCGACGCCGCCGGGGCGCTCGCTGAATACCGTGCGGCGGTGAAGCTCGATCCAAAAAACGCGCCAGCAAATCTGGGCTTGGCGGGCACTCTGACTCAAACGGGCAAGATCAATGAAGGCATCGAAGCCTACCGCGCTGCGGCGCGCCTGCGGCCGAATGATCCTGAGACCCATTACGCCTTGGCGAACGCCCTGCGCGCCTCGAACGACCTGATCCCTGCCATCCAGGAATTCCGCCAGGCCGTGGAGCTTCGGCCGGAGCAGACCGACTACCGGTTTGAGCTCGCCCTCGCGCTGCGCCAGGCGGGCGATTATGCCGGAGCGATTCAGGAACTCCGGCACGTGATCCGTTTGCGCCCGGACTCTGATCCCGCGCACGCGGAGCTGGCCGCGACGTATCTCTCCACGGGCAATCACCCCGCGGCGACGGCGGAGTATCGCGAGGCACTGCGGCTGAAACCCAGTGACCCGGAATTGCACGAGAACCTGGGCCTGGTGCTACGCAAAACCGGAGACCTGCTCGGGGGTCTTGCCGAACTGAAGAAGGCCACCGAGCTCTCGCCCGACAATGCGGATTACCATCGCAATTTGGCGGAGGCTTACCAGGCCTCCGGCGATGTTGCGGCCTTCATTCAGGAGTACCGCGAGGAAGTCCGCCTCCGCCCCGATGACGCAGATTCTCACCTCCACTTGGCCAACGCTTACCAGGCGGGGGGAGATCGGGAGAAGGCTCTGGGAGAGTTCAGTGTGGCTGCTCAACTGCGCCCGCAGAGCCCGGAGCTGCACTATTATTTGGGCCGGGCACTGAGGGCCACCGGCAAAGTCCGGGAAGGTCAGGCTGAGCTCGAGCGCGCCATCCAGTTGCGCGCTGAGTACCCGGAAGCACTGGTCGAACTCGGAGAGTTGCTTGCCGAGCAGAAGAACCTCGAGCTGGCCGTTCCCACCTTCCGCGATGCGTTGCGGCTGCGTCCGGACGATGCCGCCCTGCACATTCGCTTGGCGACGGTGCTCGCCGACAACGGCGACGTCGACGGCGCGATTCCCGAATGCCATGAAGCGATCCGGTTGGCGCCGAAGGTCTCCGAGTACCGGCGCGAGCTCGGAAACCTGCTCTCCCGGAAGGGGGATTTGCAGGGCGCAGAGGAAGCCTATCAGGCTGCGCTGCTCGACAACACTGATGATCCGCAGACGCAGTTCAATCTCGGACTCACTCTGCTGCAAACCGGGGATGCGAAGGCGGCCGCAAGGGCGTTCCGCGCGGCGCTCCAGAAGCGCCCTGACTGGTCCGACGCTCACGCCAACCTGGCCGGCGCCCTGAACCAACTGGGCGACTCAGACGGTGCAGCGGCCGAGGCCCTGGAAGCCTTGAAAGCCACTCCCAACCTGGCCGAGGCCCATTACAACCTCGGAGTGGCGCGGCTCCAGCAGGGAAGGGCCGACGACGCGATCGAGCAATTTCGCGAGGCGCTGCGCGCCAAAACCGATTTCCCACCGGCGCGGCTGGCGCTGGCCAACGTTCTCCGCAAAGCGGGGCGCTTGAGCGACGCGGTCGCTCAGTACCAGGAGTATCTGCGCCTGCGGCCCGGCGAAGCGGCCATCCATCTGACTCTGGCGAATGTGCTGCAAGGCCAGAAGGACTTGCCCGCCGCGATTCACGAGTATGAGGAAGCGATCCGCCTGAAGCCGGACCTTGCCAACGCCCACTACAACCTGGCGGTGACGCTCGAAGGCGCCGGGGAGACGGATCGCGCCCGCCAGGAATACCAAGCCTACCTTCAACTCGCTCCGGACGCCGCCGACGCCGTCGATGTCCGGGCCCGTCTTCGGAGGCTCGGCGCAGGGCGGCAATAAGACAAACGTCCACCCCGATAACAGGCCCCAGGGAACCGTTGATGCAGGAGTTTGTGGGAGCCTACTGCGCCAGCAGCGTGAAGTACCGCGCCACCGACTCAATTCCCCGGTAGAAATTGGGCAGATGGAACTTCTCATTCGGCGCGTGGAGGTTGTCGTCCGGCAGGCCGAAGCCCATCATAACGCTGGGAATGCCGACATGCTTCTGGAACAGGTCGACGACGGGAATCGAGCCCCCCGAACGCATATAGACCGTCTTCTTGTGAAAAACCTGCTCCATCGCTTCCGCCCCGGCGGCGATCCAGCGGCTCTGGGTGGAGACGAGCGTGGCGGGAGCAGTGCTCAGAACGCGCACGGTGGTACGGATTCCCTTCGGCGTCAGCTTCTTGACGTATGCCGTGTATTGGCGGACGATTTCGCGGGGATTCATCTCGGGGACGAGCCGCATGCTGATCTTGGCGGCGGCGACGGCCGGAATGACGGTCTTGGCGCCTTCGCTCACGAACCCGCCGCGAATGCCGTGGACTTCCAGGGTCGGCCGGGCCCACATGCGCTCCAAGGCCGAGAACCCCTTCTCGCCCACGAGCGCCGGGGCGCCGACTTCCTTTTCCAGAAATCTCTTCTCATTGAAAGGCAGCTTCTTCCAGCTCGCCAGTTCCGGGCGAGGGGGATGCTTGACGTTCTTATAGAATCCCGGGATGCGGATCTTCCCATCACGGCCTTTGAGCCCGGTGATAATCTCCGCCAGGGCCTGAATCGGGTTGGGGGCCGCGCCGCCGAACATCCCGGAGTGCAGGTCGTGGGCGGGGCCGCGAGCCTCAAGTTCCGTGTAAATCAGGCCGCGCAGGCCGGTGGTGATGGTCGGCAGCTCCGGGGCGAACATCTCGGTGTCGCAGACCAGCGCGGCGTCGGCTTTCAAGCGATCAGCGTGCGCGGCGACATAGGCCTCGATGTGCTCGCCGCCCATCTCCTCTTCGCCTTCGATCAGGAACTTGACATTGATGGGGAGCTTCCCTTCCGTCTTCAGAAATCCTTCGACAGCCTTGAGGAGAAGGTAAGCCTGCCCCTTGTCGTCGACCGCGCCGCGCGCGTAGATGTTGTCGTTGCGCACTGTGGGCTCAAAAGGCGGCGTGAGCCACTCTTCGAGCGGGTCCGGCGGTTGCACGTCGTAGTGGCCGTAAATGAGCAGCGTGGGTTTGCCGGGAGCTTCTAGCCATTCGGCGTAAATCAACGGGTTTTGGTTCCCGGTCCCCGTGATGATCTCCACATTCTTCATGCCCATCTCGCGCAGCTCGCCGCCCACAAACTCGACGGCGCGTTGGATGTCCGGCTTGTGCTCCGGCAGCGTCGAGATGCTGGGGATTCTCAGGAAGGCCTTCAGCCCTTCGAGAAACCGCTCGCGATTGGTCTGGTAGTATTCAAGGGCCGCCTTGGTCACGGTGATCTCCTCAGGAAAGGTTCTTCTTGTGCGCCCCGCCTTCGAACAGCGGAAAACTGACGCGACTCACAAAGCATGGCAGTCTAACCCTCGCGTCCCCTGGTGTCAATTTTGGCGCTCAATCCGCAAGCTGACAAAGCGCACGGCGCGCCGCCTCGAACCCGCCAACGAAACGCGGGTTCGACCGGCGGTGGCGGGAAGCGCGCAGTCCTTCTTCCCCCGGCTCGGGCGCCCTGCGCGAGGCCACAAACTACTTCGGCAAAACAGGCTCTTCAACCTTGTTCGACTCGCCGGTCAGTGTTTCGAGAAAAGCAATCAGGTCTTTTTGCTCTTCCTTTGTCAACCCCAGCGGCTTCATGTCCCGGTCCAGGTTGGGATTGGGGATTCCGCCGCGGTCGTAAAGCCCAACGACGGCTTCGAGCGTCGCTTCGCTCCCGTCGTGGAGATATGGCCCGGTTTCCGCGATATCCCGCAGGGTCGGGGTCTTGAAGGCGCCTTTGTCCTTTTCGAATTTGGTCACCATGTAGCGGCCGAGGTCGGGATTCGGTTTGTCCATGCCGAC